>WYBS01000186.1 GCA_011525755.1 Planctomycetaceae bacterium | reverse complement strand
AGGCACGCGGCGACGGGCATCAGGAGGATCGCGAGCGGGACGCGCTTCCTCGCGGCAGCCTTGCTGACCGACGCGCGCTGCGCCTCGGTGAGCGCCGGCGCGGGCGCGTTCGCCAGCTCCTCGCCGAGCCGACCGCCGAGCGCGCGGATCGCCTCCACCTCGGCCCTCGCGGCCGGGTCGGATTCGAGCGCCTTCTCGAACGCGGCGCGCTCCGCCGCGTCCATCTCGCCCAAGGCAAACGCCGTGAGGCGGGGATCGTTCCTGTCCATCATGACTGGCTCCTTCCGGGGGCGAGCTCGCTCCGGAGCGTCCGGAGCGCGTGGTGGAGGAGGTAGCCGACGTTGCCGACCGACGTCATCGTGATCGCGCTGATCTGCTTGTAGGAGAGCCCCTCCTGGAACTTCAGGAGAACCACCTCCTGCTGGAGCTTCGGGAGCCGGGAGACGCGATCCATGAGCGTCTGCTCCTCCTCCCGCCGCTCGAGGGCGTCCTCCATCCTCACGGCCGGCTCCACGTCGTCGAGGCGGTGCATCCTTCCCTTCCTCCTCAGGTGGTCGATGGCGCGGCGGCGGCAGACGGTATAGAGCCACTCGCCGAGATGCCCGTCGAGGGTCTCCGGCCTCTGCTCGCAGAGCCGCACGAAGCAGTCCTGGACCACGTCGCGGGCCAGCTCCGTGTCGTCGAGCAGCCGGGCGGCGTACCGCATGAGCGGCGCCTCGTAGCGCCCGAGGGCTCCCTGGACCCAGATCTCGCGGCTCGTCGCCATGGCCTCCATCCCTTCCACGCGGAAGGCGCCGGTTTCTTGGACGCGGATTCGCCGGGCGGGTTCCCGGCCCCGACGCCCGATGGACCCCCTTGCTACCCTATCCGGTGATGGCGAAGGAGGAGCGGCCCAAGGACGTGGCGGTCGTCTTCACCGGCCGCCCGGCCGAGGCGGACCTCATCCGCTTCATCCTCAAGGAGGCGGAGATCGCGTGCTGGATCGACGCCGACCCCGGCGCGGGCCCCCTCCAACCGGTGAAGGTCCTCGTCGCGACCCCCGACTCCGAGCGCGCGAAGGCCGAGATCAAGCGCTCCCGCGAGGACGAGACCGTCGCGGATTGACGCGGCCTTCTCGGCTGCCCCCGGAGCCCCCCCTCTTCACCCCGCGGAGGCCTCGCGCGGGCTCCGGACCGGCGGCGGCAGCGGGGCCGGGCCGTCCTTCCGCCCGCGGATCGCGCGCGCGAGGATCCCGATCTCGACCAGGAGCGCGAGGCCCCACACGCAGTACGCGCTCAGCGCGCCGTTCCCCGGGAAAGGGAGGAGCCCCAGAGGAACCACCGCCGCGAGGAGCCCGAGCACGAGGATGTTCGAGAGCGTGATCGCGCGCGTGTGGCCCCGCGAGATGAGGACGCCGCGGAGGAAGAAGCGCATCGCGCCGAGGAACGGCAGGAGGGCGGCCACCGCGAACGCGGGCACCGCCAGCCGGGCGACGTCGCCGTCGGGTTTCTCCTTCAGCAGGTCCACGAGCACCCAGTCGCGCAGCGGGCCGACGAAGGCGAGGAGCGCGCAGAGCCCCGTGAGCAGCGCGCCGGACGCGAGCGCGAAGCGCCGGAGGGGCGGCACGTCCTTCTCGACGTGCGCCTTCGCGGTCACGAGCGGCTGGAGCGCGAGCGCCCCCGCCCCGATCAGGAAGTGGATCGACTTCACCTCGTGGAATCCCGCGAGCGACGCGTCCTGGAGGTCCCTTGGCACCGCGCCCGCGATGCGCACGTAGAAGAACTGCGTCGCCACGCCGAGCAGGTTCGCGAACATCAGCGGCACCGCGAAGCGGAAGAGGCCCGGCGCCGGGACGTCGGAGCGCTCGGGCGGCCGCGCGCGCGCGCGGGCGCGCCCGGTCGCGAACACGCTCTCCGCGACGAGGCCGACCGTGAGGCAGAGCGCGCCGAGCATCGGCCCCGAGATGGCGAGGTACGGCGCGACGAGGAGGCCGAGGACCGCCGTGAGCACGAGGCGGACGAGCGTGCCGAGGCCCACGAAGAGCGTGTCGTCCGCGCGGATCTGGTGCGCCTGGTAGACGCCGCGGACCGCGACGAGGAGGGGTACCGGGGACACGGCGAGGAACGCCCGGTGCGCGCGCTCCGCGAGATCCGCGCTCGTCGTGAACGCGCGCAGGAGCATCGGGCCGAGCGGCGTCAGGCCGAGGATCGCCTCGAGCGCGCTCACGATCCCGCCGGCCGCGAGGCAGAAGAGGAGCGCGCGCCGGCTCCCCGCGCGGTCCACCGACATGCGGATCGCGATCTCGCGCGTCACGAGGAGCGGGCTGTGGAGGATGATGATGCACTGGAGGAACACCGCGAACGCCGCGAGGTCCCTCGTGTGGTCCTCGATCGGCAGCCGGTTGATCGAGCCGTTGATGATCGGCGTGCCCCCGGTGACGAGGACGTAGGTCAGCGCGAGCGGCCACCAGAGGGCGAAGAGGCGGCCGAGCCGGAGGTCGGTTCCCGGCGGGCGGCTCAATCCGGCACCGGGACGAGCGGGACGTAGCGGATCTCCTCGACCGGCGGGCGGTCGTAGACCCGCAGGCGGCCCTTCGGGTCCTTCGGGCGCATCTCCATGACGACCCAGACGTCCCGCTCGACCTCGAGGTCCATGCTCGCGCCGATGTTCCGGTCCGGCTCGCGCACCGTGAGGCGGTGGCGCCCCTTCGGCGCGCGGAGGACGGCCACCTCGACCGCGGGCGCCTCCTTCTCCCTGATCCGCCGCGCCGGCGCCGTCACGGAGTCCCCCCCGAGGGTCACGACCGGGCGGACGGTGATGCCCTTCCTCGGGGACGGCTTCGCGAGGAGGATCACGTGCACGTCGTGCCCCGCGTCGAAGGCGCCGTACGGGCCGCTCCCGCAGCCGCATGCGAGGAGGAGGATCCCGGCAAGAAGCCGCATCCGCGCGTTTATAGCACGACCCCTCCTCCCCCCGGCCCCCTCCACCTAGGCAAAGCGGGCGCGTCCGGTTAACCTCTTGCCCCGGTGGTCACGGCCCGGGACTTCTTGGGGCGCGACGTCCTGACCGTCGGCGAGTTCCGGCGGGACGAGCTGCTCTTCCTCCTCGATGCCGCGGACAAGTTCGAGCGCGTGACCGGAACGCTGCTCGCCGGCCGCGTGGTGGCCACGCTTTTCTTCGAGCCATCCACGCGCACGCGCCTCTCCTTCGAGAGCGCCGTCGGCCGCCTCGGCGGCAGCTGCATCGGCTTCGCGGAAGCCGGCATCTCCTCGATGGCCAAGGGGGAGACGGTCGCGGACACCGTGCGGGTCGTGCAGGGGTACTGCGACCTCCTCCTCCTCCGCCATCCGAAGGAGGGCACCGCGCGCCTCGCGGCGGAGTTCGCGGACATCCCGGTCGTGAACTGCGGCGACGGCGCCCACCAGCACCCGACGCAGACCTTCGTCGACCTCTACACGATCCGGCGCGAGTGCGGGCGGATCGACGGGCTGAAGATCGTCTTCGCGGGCGACCTCCGCTACGGCCGCGCCGTGCACAGCCTCGTCCACGTGCTCACGCAGTTCAAGGCGCACGTGACGCTCGTGGCGCCGGACTTCCTCCGGCTCCCGCAGGAGCAGCTGCGCGCGCTGGACGAGATGGGCGTCGAGTACCGGGAGATGGAGGACCTCGAGGCGGCGGTGCCCGAGGCGGACGTCCTCTACATGACGCGCGTGCAGCAGGAGCGCTTCACGGACCCGCACGAGTACCTGAAGTTCCGGGACGCCTACACGCTCGATCTCAAGATCCTCAGGCGCGCGAAGCCGGAGATCGTGATCCTCCACCCGCTGCCGCGCGTGACCGAGATCGCGACCGAGGTCGACAACCACCCCCACGCCGCGTATTTCCGGCAGGCGCACTACGGCGTCGCCGTGCGGAAGGCGCTGATCGCGCTCCTCCTCGGCCACGCGGAGAAGGTCCTATGATCCAGCCGCAAGAGCTCACGACGCACGACGAGGAGAGCCCCCTCATGCCCAAGCCGACGCAACAGGTCGCGAAGCTCAAGCAGGGGACGGTCCTCGACCATCTCCGCGCGGGGACCGGGCTCCGCTGCCTGCGCGTGCTGAAGCTCCCGCCGGGCACGACGGTCCTCGTCGGCATCAACCTCACGTCGAAGAGCCACGGCAAGAAGGACCTCGTGAAGATCGAGCGGTACGAGCTCTCCGAGGCGGAGGCGGCGAAGGTCGCGCTCATCAGCCCGGACGCGACGATCTCGATCATCCGCGACTACAAGGTGGTCGGGAAGCACGGCCTCCACCCGCCGATCGCCTTCCGCGGGCTCCTCAGGTGCACGAACCCCGCCTGCATCGTGCACACGGAGCGGATCGCCGGGTCGTTCGTGGTCGAGAGCCGCGACCCTCTCACGGTGCGCTGCGACTACTGCGAGCGGTCGATCACGGCCGACCAGTTCGAGTTCGCGTAGCAGATACTAGTCATACGGTGCCAGGCTCCGGCGCACTGATACCGCAAGGGGCCCGGGGGAGGCGAAGAAACCGGGGGCCTTCCGCGACCAAAGGACGAGGAGAGTGCGCGTCGTCGTCCATCGGATCGAGGTCGAGAGGGTGCTCCGGGCGCTTGAGCCGCGGCTGCGCGGCCTCGCCGATGCGGACGGCGCATGGCGCCGCCTGTCGCTCTTCCCGGGCGAGTACGTCGTGTCTGGCCTCGATCAGAGCTGGAAGGTCAAGGTGCGCGGCGGCCAGACGACCGAACTCGACGTCCGGCGAGTGGCACGGTGCCAGGCTCCGACGCGCTAGTGTCTGAATTTGCTGGTGGATCGGAGCCTGGCACCGTACGCCTCGTACGCCTAGTACCGTCTGCGGGAGTGGCTACGATCCGGCCATGAAGAAGCCGTCCTTCCCCGTCGGACGAACGAACTGGCTTGTCCTCGCCCTCTCCGTGCTCGCACTGGTTCTTTCGCTGTCGCATCCGACCACCGCAAAGGAGCCGGCCGACCCCACCGGCCACATGCAATTGATCATCGACGCGTCCAAGGACCTGTTCCTATCGACCGCCGAGGCCATGAAACAGGCCGAGGAAGCCGACTGGAACGAAGCCCAGGTGGCGAGGGTCCGCGATCTGCTGGTTCTCGTGAAACTCCTCTCCGGAGAGGCGAACATCCACTTCCACGAGTAGCCCTCGCTCCGAGCTCGAGTTCGGCCGGCGGGCGAGCCTCCTTGCAAGGCGCGAGAGGGGGCGCGGGGGAGAGGACGGCGACCCTCCTCCGACCGAAGGACCCGAGGAGAACGCGCGGCGTCGTCCACGGGGTCGAGGCCGAGCGTACTCAAGGCACTTGAGCGGGCCCGCGGCCTCGTCCTGCCCGCGCCCGGCCGCGCCGCCGGTAACGCAGTTATTAGGCAGCCGGAGCCTGGCACCGTACGAGGTGGTATCAGATGCGGAGGAGGCGTCGCCACAGCGGCCGCGCGGCCTCCGGCTTCGGCGCGAGGTCGAAGTGGTCGTCGAGCAGCTTCCGCACCACCCCCACCGCGCGGATGCCCTCGGCCGTCGCGTGGTAGTTGAGCACGAGGCGGTGGCGCACGATGTCCGGGGCGAGCGCGAGCACGTCGTCGAGGCGGACCGTGTTCCTGCCGTGCAGCAGCGCCCTCGCCCGGCACGCCGTGCCCAGCGCCTGCGCCGCGCGCGGGCTCGCGCCGAACGCGATCCAGTCGCGGATGAACTGCGGCGCCGAAGGCTCCTCCGGCCGCGTCCGCCGCACGAGCGCGACGATCTTCTCCTCGAGGTCCTTCGGCAGGTCGACCCTCGTCACCTCCGCGCCGAACTCCGCGACGTCCTTCGCGCCGAGCACCGGCGTCGCGCGCTGCGCCGAGGGGCGGGTCGTCCGGCGCGCGATCCGACGCTCCTCGTCCGCCTCCGGGTACTCGATCCTTATCCGGAACATGAACCGGTCGAGCTGCGCCGCCGGCAGCGGGTAGGTCCCCTCCTGCTCGATCGGGTTCTGGGTGGCGAGGACGAAGAAGGGCTCCGGGAGCGGGTAGCGCTTCCCGACCGACGTGACCTGCCGCTCCTCCATCGCCTCCATCAGCGCCGCCTGCGTCTTCGGCGGCGTGCGGTTGATCTCGTCCGCGAGCACGATGTTCGCGAAGACCGGGCCCGGGAGGAAGCGGAACGCCCGCGTGCCCTCCCCCCGGTCCTCCGCGAGCACCTCGGTGCCCGTGATGTCGCTGGGCATCAGGTCGGGCGTGAACTGGATGCGGGCGAACGAGAGGTCGAGCGCCTCCGCGAGCGACGAGATGAGCAGCGTCTTCGCGAGGCCCGGCACGCCGACGAGGAGCGCGTGATTCCGCGTGAAGATGCAGATGAGCATCTTCTCGATCACGTCGTCCATGCCGACGATCTTTCTCCGGAGCTCCTCCTGGACCCTCCGGGCCGCCTCCTCCCAGCGCGTCACGACTCTAGTTCCCTTCCGCGCTCCCCTTCATCTGCGCGCCCTTGGGCGTCTCCTTCGCCGTCTCCTTCTTCTCCTCGCGCGGCGGCAGGCCGCGGACGCTCCGGTTCTCCGCGTACCACGTGTTCATCCGCTTGATCACCTCGTCGGTGATGTCGAGCGACTCGTCGTGGCAGAGGACGCGGCGCATCACGAGCTCCTGCTGGACGTCCTGGTCCGTCGCGAGCTCGATCGGCCCCATCTTCGTGAGCAGCACGATCTCGGCGCCGCGGTCCTTCATCACCTCGCGCGCCTTCTCCTGCGCGAGGATCAGGAGCTGCTGCATCGCGCGGTTGAGCTCGTCCTGCTTCTTCGCGAGGAAGATGTTCTTCTCCATCTCGAGGCGCGCGGAGGTCTCCATCGCCTTCTCGAGCTCCTGGTAGTACTCCGGCGTCCGGTCGGCCGGCTTCGCCTCGCGCAGGACCTTGACCTTCTCCTGGAGCTTCGCCAGCTGGTCGGTCAGGCTCTGCTTCTTCGAGGCCTGCTCCTCCTTCAGCTTGTTGATGATGTCCTTGCCCTCGTCGGACTCGTCGATCGTGCGCATCATGTTGAGGACGAGGATCCCGGACTTCGGGGCCGCTTGCTTCTCCTGGGCGAACGCCGCGAGCGCCGCGATCCCGACAAGAACGGCGGTAAGGGGGAGGTAGGTTCTCATCCGCGGGATTGTAGCAGCGGCCCGCGACGGCCCGGATCCGGCCCCCGGGGCGGCATCCCGCGCCCGAAAAGCGCGCTACTTCCCGGCCGCGATCCTCTCCGCCTCGGCCTTCGCCGCGTCCGGGTTGTGGAAGGGCCCGAGAGCCCGGAGCGCCTCGATCCTCTTCCGCGCCTCCGCCTGGGCCTCGGCGGGCAGCGACGCGATCGCCGCCTCCGCCGCGACGAGCGGCGCCGCGGCCGCCTCCTTCCACGCGTCGTAGCGATTCCTCGCGAAGTCCTTCTCGTCCTCCGCGTGGCAGTCGTCGCAGGCGGCCATCATCCGCTCGCGCAGGGGCTTTCCCGGGGAGAAGTCCGCGTGGCACGCGAGGCAGTCGAGGTCCGCCATCGGCGTCTCCTCCGCCTCGCGCAGGCGCGCGACCTCGCCGTGGCACGCGGAGCACGTCTCCGCCTTCTCGTTCCCGTGGTGGCAGGAGACGCAGTCCGCCTGCTGCACGATCGTCGTCCCGTGCGGCTCCGCGGCATGGCACTGCGCGCAGTCGAGCTTCGCCTTCAGGAGGTGCGTCGCGTGCGAGAACGGGAGGTCCCGCGCGCGGTCCAGCTTCGTCTCCTCGATCCCCACGTGGCATAAATTCGTACAGTTCTGCTTCGACGCCACGCGCGGGCCCACCGGGATCGTCGGCGCCCTCTCGCCGAGCGCCCCGAACCCGGCCTTCACGTCCTCCGACGCCTTCCGCAGGAGGTCGCGGAGGTAGGGCAGGTTGTGCACGCCGCGGCTGCCGTCGGCGAGCGCGAGGCTCACGTTCCACGCGGCGGCATCGTAGTGGCGCTTCGCCGCGGCGGGGTCGCCCTCCCCCTCCTCGCGCTCCTCCCCCATCGCCTCATGGAGCTTCCCGATCGCCTCCTTCGCCTTCGCGAGGCTTGCTTCCGCCTCCCTCTGCCAGCGCTCCGCCATTCCCGTGAAGCCGGGGCCGTGGCAGTCGACGCAGGCGAGCGGATCGGCCTTGAACGTGGCCTCGGGGGAAGGGGCTCCGGGGAAGGGGGGACGGTGGCAGCCGTTGCACGTGACCCGCGCGAGGTACATCGCGCTCGGGTTGTCGGGGACCTCCCTGCCGCCGGTGCCGCGGTAGATGGCCGCGGGCCCGCTGTGGGTATCGACGTGGCAGTTCGAGCAGTCGCCGCGGAAGTGCTGCTCGCGCGCGGGCAGCCCGTGCTGGATGCGCGTGTGGCACTCGAGGCAGTTGACCGAGTGGTCGGTGACGTGCTTCTTGTGGAGGAACTCCACCTCGTTGTACTTCTCGAAATGGCCCTGCGTGTTGTGGCAGGAGCCGCACCGCTCGCGCGGCACCTCGCCGGCCCCGCGCGTGACGTCGCCGTGGCAGGAGGCGCACTCGACGCCGCGGGCGAGGTAGTCGGAGTGCCGGAACACGAAACCGCCGAGCTTGATCTCGTCGGGCGGCGGGCCGTGGCAGAGGTGGCAGTCGCCGAGCGCGGGCCCGCCCTCGGCGGTGGGCCCGGGCTTGAAGTGGCAGAGGAAGCAGCTCGTGGTCGTGACCGCCACGTGCTCGCCCTGCACGATCTGCGAGTGGCAGGAGGTGCAGCGGAGCTTCTTCCCCCGCTCGAAGCCGATCAGATGGCTCTTGTGGTCGAACTTGATGCGGCCGAACTGGATCTCGCCCTCGAGCAGCCGCTCCGAGTGGCAGCCGCCGCGCATGCACGAGTAGTCGCTCACCTCGGCCCAGGGCTTCGTGCCCTGCGTCTGGGTGACGTACTTCGCGAGCTGCGAAAGCGCCTTGAACTTCCCCTCGAAGGTCTCGAGGAGGCCGGGCTCGTAGTGGCAGTCCACGCACGTGACGTTCTTGTGGGAGGATTCCGCCCACGAGTCGACGTACGGCTCCATGATGTGGCACGTGCGGCAGAACTGCGGCCGCGTCGTCACCGACATCATCACGTAGGTGCCGCCGCCGCCCACGGAGACGAGCGCCGCGAGCGCGATCGCGAAGACGGCGAGCGCGCGCCGGAGGATGCGGCCGCTCACGAGAGCCTCCGCAGCTCCCGGAGCTTCAGCGTCGCGAGCGCGGCGAGGAGGAGCAGGAGCGCGGCGAGGCCCGTGAGGAGGATCTTCCTGTCGCGGAGCTTCTTCCCCTCCTTCTCGAGCGTCTCGATCGTCCGGTCCTGGCGCTTGAGCCCGTCCTCGAGGTGCTTCGAGATCGCGGCGAGGTCGAGCGAGTGGGCGAGCGGCTCGACGAAGACGAGCGCGCGCTCCGACTCGCGGAGGAGGAGATCCTCGTGCTCGAGGAAGAGGCTCCGCCGCTTGGCCACGCGGAGGTCCTCCTTCGTGCGCTCCATCGCGTCCTCCAGGCGGCGGGTTCCGTCGAGGATCGTCTGCGCGGCGGCCTTCGGGGCCTCGTCGTTCCGGTGGCAGTGGCCGCAGTGGCCGACCTTGTCGCCGAGGAGCATGTCGCGGCCGGCGACCGCGATGTCGTGGGTGCCATGGCAGGCGGTGCAGTCCTGCCCCGCGAAGCCGAGAGGATCCTTCGCGGCGTCCTCCTCGTGGCACGCGCGGCAGCGCATGTCCTTCTTCCCGGCGTGCGGGCTCTTCCGGTACTGCTCCGCGGTGTGCTCGTGGCACTGGCCGCACACCTGCACGAGATCGCGCACGCCGGGCGGCACGGCGCCGTGGGAGCCGTGGCAGTCGGCGCAGGCCGGCGCGCCGCGGTCCCGCTCGACGAGGAGCGCGATCCCGTGCACGCTCTTCTCGAAACGCTCCACCGTGTCCGCCGGCACGCCGTAGGGCTTCATCCGCGCCTCGTCGGAGTGGCACTTGCCGCAGGTCGCGGGCTGGTTCTCGCGCGCCGTGGGCGCCCGCGGGTCGTGCGCGGGGAGGATCCCGTGGACGCCGTGGCAGTCGGTGCAGACGGCCACGTTCTCGTCGCCCTTCCCGAAGAGCACCTGCCCGTGGATCGACGTCTTGTACTGGACGAGCGGGTCCGTCGCGAGCCCGTAGGCGTGCATCCGCTGCGGGTCCGCGTGGCAGTCGCCGCAGAGCGCGGGCACCTTCGCGCGCGCGACCTTGCCGACGAATCCCTTCGCGGGATCGTGCGACTTCGCGGCGTCCCGCTGCGCGGCGGGGTCGCCGCCGTGGCAGTCGGTGCAGGCGAGCGCCTCGGCGTGGACGGAGGCCTTGTGCGCCACGTGCTCCGCGCCGTGGCAGTGCGTGACGCACGACGGAGCGTCCTCGGCGCGCACGACGGCGAGGAGGAGGAGGAGGAGTGCGAGCGCTGTCCTCATGCGAGAAACGCCAGAACGAGCAGGAGCGCGATGAGCGCGCCTCCCATGACCCTCCGGAGCATGCGCCGCATCGGCGAGTCCGCGCGGTCGAGGAAGGGCCATGCGAAGAAGAGGATCCAGAAGAGCGCTGCCGCGACCCGCGCGAAGGGCCCGAGGAGGTCCCGGAGCCCGAGCATCGGCCGCAGGTACCACTCGACGGCAGGGGGCCCCGGGGGCGCGGTGACGCTCGCCTGGTCGCCGAGCCCCGCGGGGAAGT
>WYBS01000185.1 GCA_011525755.1 Planctomycetaceae bacterium | reverse complement strand
GCGCCAGCTCGGCTGGGTGCGCCTCTTCGCCGTCGCCGGCGCGCTCCCCGGCCCCTTCCTCGTCTACCTCCAGGCCGCGCGGCTCCACGCGTGGTGCCCGTTCTGCCTCGTCTCGACCGCGATCCTCGTCGCGATCGCCGTCCTCTCGGTCCGCGGCGGCCGCGCGTCGGTCGACCTCGGGCGCGCGCCCGGCTACCTCGCGGCGATCGCGCTGCCCATCCTCCTCGTCGCCGCGATCGAGCGCGGCATCGCCGAGCGCGACCTCCGCCGCGCGCTCGCGCCGCCCGTGCCCGCCGCGACGATCGCCGGCGAGCGCGTCCCGCTCGACGCGGTCCCGGAGGTCGGGCGCCTCGAGTGGGAGGCGTACGAGGCGAAGCTCCGCCACGTCGAGCGCGAGGTCCTGAAGCGCGAGGCCGCCGCGAACCGGAAGACGGTCGACGACCTCGTGCGCGAGAACGTCGACATGAAGGTCCAGATCCCCGAGGCGGACATCCTCGCCAAGTGGAAGGAAATGGGGGGGGCCGGGGGGCCGATGACCCGCGAGACGCGCATGCAGGTCGCGGCGTCGATCGCGCTCGAGCGGCGGCCGATCGTCGAGGCGGAGTACCTGCGCGCGCTCTTCGAGAAGTACCGCGTGGACGTCGGCGTGACCGCGCCCGGCGCGCGCGAGCGGATCCCGCTGAACCCGCGCGGCGGGCCGGTGAAGGGGCCCGCGGACGCGAGTCTCGAGATCGTCGTCTTCACGGACTTCTCGTGCCCGATGTGCGCGCGCGTGCACGAGTGGCTGAAGACGCTCGACGTCCCCGCGCGCGTGGCGTTCAGGCACCTGCCGATGGGTCCCCCGGGCCCCCCCGCATTTGCCGCCGCGGCCGCGCACGAGCAGGGGAAGTTCTTCCGGTTCGCCGACGCGCTCATGAAGCGCCGCGGCGATCCGTCGAAGCTCGAGGAGTGCGCGGCGGAGGCGAACCTCGACCTCGCGAAGTTCCGCGAGGCGCTCGCGTCGGAGCGCCCGCGCGCGGCCGTGCTCGCCGACATGGAGGAGGCGCGCGCGCTCGGCGTGCGCGTCGCGCCGACGCTCTTCGTGAACGGCGTCCACTTCGTCGGCGTGCCCGACGCGCGGCTGCTGCGCGCGATCCTCGAGCGCGACGCGCGGTAGGGGCGGTCAGCGGGGCTTCCGCTGCTCGTCCCGGGCCTTCCGCTTCGACTCCACGCGCTCGCGCGTGCCGGGACGCTTCTCCTCGAGCGCCGGCAGCAGCCCGTCCCGCGACTCCTGCGGCAGCAGCGCGAGCGCCAGCAGGAGGGCGTCCTCGATGCGCGCGCCCTCGCGCGCCGCGAGGAACGACGCGATCGCCTCCGACTGCTGCGGCGTCTTCTTCGAGTAGGGCAGCATCGTGCTGCAGGGGTCCACGAGGTCCGGGACCTGCTCCAGCGCGGACTCGATCGCGACGAGGTCTTCGAGCTCCTGGAACTTGTTCGTCAGGGCGACGAACGCCGCCCCCTTCGCGGGGCCGTGCTCCTTCCATCCGAAGGGGCTCTTCGGGTCGAGCAGCTTCCGCAGCTCGGCCCTGCCCTCCGCGCTGCCGGCGAGCGCCTCGGCGAACGGCGTCGCCGCGAAGTGCTCCGTGCGCGGATCCACGAGCGCGAGCGCGAGCTGCGGCACGTCGCCCCCGCGCATCTCGCGCAGCGCGTGGGCGTACGGGCTCTGCGCCTGCACGAGCTTGATGAGCACCTCCGTCGCGCGCGGCGTTCCGAGCGCCGCGAGGATGCTGGCCGCGCGCCGCTTCCGGTCGTCGACGCCCATCACGTCGCCCTCGGGCGTGACCACCTCGTTGGCGAGGATCGTCGCCGCCGCCTCCTCGAGCGCCGCGCACTCCTCCGGTGTGGCCGTGCGCGGCTCCTTGCCCAATACGAGGTGCGCGAGCCGCGCGGCCGCCCGCATCGGGAGGTCCCGCCCGTCCTCGACGAGCCTCGCGGCCGACGCGAGCACGTCCTTCTCCGGCTTCCTTGCGAGAAGCTCCACGATGGCGTGCGCGTCGTCCATCCGCTCCTCCCCGAGCGCCGCGAGGTAGATCTCCGTGAGCTCGCCCGCGGTGTGCGCGTCCTTCTTCTTCCCCTTGCGGTCCTGCTCCTCCACGCGACGCCAGTTGATCGGGGTTGCGTCCTGCGCGATCGAAACAGACGGGCCGGCCCATCCGGCCAGGACGACGAGGGTTCGGACGAGGGTACCGGTGCCGCGCACCCGCACGGGCCCATCGTAGCGCGCTCGGGCCGACCTCGGCTCCAGAAGGTTGCCGCGGACGCGCCGCCTCCGGCCTCGGCCGCGGCGGGTTCGGCGGCTGGGTCACTTCGCGGGCGTGCGCGCGGCGACGACGCGGTCGCGCATGCCCGGCCGCGCCGCCTCGAGCCGCGGGAGCAGGGGGTCCACGATCCGCTCGGGGAACCGCCCGAGGATCGCGAGGAGCGAGGGCTCGATCGCCGATCCCTCGCGGTCCGCGAGGAAGGCGACGATCGCCCTCGCCTGGTCGGACTTGAGCGGCAGCATCAGGTTCGCGGTGCTCCGGGCGTCGGCCGCTGCCCCGTGCCGCGCCATCGCGCCGGTGACGAGGGACGCGACGTCGGGGCGCTCCCGAAGCGCCGCGTCGAGCGCCCGGAGGTCGTCGGCCTCGCGGAAGGCGGTCGCCATCGCTCGCAGTGTAGCCACCTTCGCGTCCGCATGCTGCGTCCAGTTGAGGCCGCCCGCGGGGTCCAGGATCCGTCGCAGCTCGGCCCGACCCTCGGGCGTGCTGGAGAGCCCGATGGCGATCACCGTCGGCTCCGGGTACCGGCGCGAGAGGAGCGCCTCGGAGAGGAGCGGGACGGACGCCGGGTTGCGCACCCACGCGAGGAACTCCTCGCTCCCGAGCTTCGCCGTCCTGAGCAGGACTTCGGTCGCCTCCGGGGTCCCGATGCTCGCGAGGGTCGTGGCCGCGACCAGCCTGATCCTCGGAGAGTCGGCCCCGCCCGGCGGCGCCTCGAGGATGCGCGATGCCGCGTTGCCGAGGATGGCGAAAGCCTCGTCGTCTGTAGTCTTGCGACCCTTGCGCCCGAGGACATCGCCCGCGAGGCGCGACGCGGCATCCGCCGCCGGCTCGGTGCCGCAATCAAGCAGCGCCGCGGCGGCCCCAAGGATCTCTGCCTCGTCCTTCTGGAGGAGGAGCGTGCGCAGCGCGCCAATGTTCGCATGGTGCAGGCCTCTCGGGTCGTCCTTCAGGTACTCCGCGACGAGCGCGGCGGTCAGCTCGGCCGCCGTGTGCGCGCGGGCCCCGCCCGGCGTCTTCGCGACGAGTTGCCAGTCCGGCGGCGCACCTGCCGCCGAGGCTGCGCTCTTGCGGTCGGGCTCAGCCGCGCCGGCCTCGATGACGGCTCCCGCGCCCACCCCGGTACTCCAGGACGGGCCGGCTCGTCCGGCGCGCGACGGCGAGAGGCTCGCCAGCACGAGGCCGCAGAGGCCGATCGCTCCGAGGAGCAGCAGAGCGCTTAGGCGCCGGGTCGCGCGCACGCCGTCCATGATGCCACGGCGAAGGGCATCAGGTGTTCCGGAACGGGTTCTCGACGGTCACGCCCGCGTACGCGCGGCCGTGCTGGAGATCCTCGGTCACGAGCCGCGCGCAGCCGCCGACGGCCGCGGACTGCACGATCAAGGCGTCCCAGAAGGCGATCGCGTGCAGCCGATGCAGGTCGATCGCGTTGAGGATCGTCGGTGTGTCGATCTCGACCACGTCGAGAGTGGACAGGAGCTCGATCCGGCGGCGGGCCGCGGCCGCTTCGAGATGGAGCTTGCGCGTGGCGATCACGAAGTACTCCTGGAGCACCTGCGTCGAGAACGTGGCGACGCCGCGCTTCACCGCATCCTCGAGCACGCCCTGCGCGATCCCCTGCTTCTTGCCCGCCGCCGCGTCGTCGGCGTACACGAGGATGTTCGTGTCGAGGAAGAGCCGCTCGGTCACGCGCGGCCCTCGTACGCCTCGCCCCTCCTGATCTTCCGCCCCTCCGACTTGCCGGGCGTGCGGCGCATCAGATCGAGAAGCTCCGCGGCCACCGCCTCGGGCGAAGCCTCGCCGACGAGGCTCTTCAGATAGCTCCGGAGCATCTCCTGGAGGCTCAAGCCGCGCCGCCGCGCGTGCTCGCGCGCCTTCCGCAGGAGATCGTCGTCGATTGAGATCGTGAGGTTCAGTGAACACATGATACGTGCGCACGGGATAAGTGTCAACCGGCGGGCCGAGCCCGGCCATGGCCGCCACCGGCCATCCCTGAGGGCGGAACCCGCACGCTTGGCGCGCATGAGGCGCGAAAGCCGGCGAGTCCGATGCGGAAGAGGTCTCCCCGGAACCCTCGTGCACAATGGCGCCATGCCCTCCGTCGGCGTCCCCAGGGAGACCTTCGAAGGAGAGCGCCGCGTCGCGCTCGTGCCGGAGCTCCTCGCCGACATGGGGAAGCGAGGCCTCGTCGTCCTCGTCGAGAAGGGCGCGGGCGAGGCGGCCGGCTTCCCCGACGCGGCGTACGAGGAGAAGGGCGCGCACCTCGCCTCGCGCGACGAGGTCTTCGGCGCCGACACGATCCTCCTCGTCCGCTGCGCGGGCGCGAACCCCGACCGCGCGAAGGAGGATCTCCCGCGCCTCTCCGAACGCCAGACGCTCGTCGGCCTCGCCGACCCGCTGGGACAACCCGGCCACGCGCTCGAGCTCGCGACCACCGGCGCGCGCCTCTTCGCGCTCGAGCTCCTGCCGCGCACCACCCGCGCGCAGGCGATGGACGTCCTCTCGTCGATGGCGACCGTCGCGGGCTACAAGGGCGTGCTCATGGCGGCCGAACGGCTGCCGCGCCTCTTCCCGATGCTCGTCACCGCCGCGGGCACCGTCCCGCCGGCGAAGGTCCTCGTCGTCGGCGCCGGCGTCGCCGGCCTCATGGCGATCGCGACCGCGAAGCGCCTCGGCGCCGTGATCACCGCCTACGACATCCGGCCCGCCGTGAAGGAGGAGGTGGAGAGCCTCGGCGGGAGGTTCCTCGAACTGGGGCTGGAAGGGGGCGCGGGGGAAGGGGGGTACGCGCGCGCGATGGACGAGGGCTTCTACGAGCGGCAGCGGCGCCTTCTCGCGGAGGCCGTGGCCCAGAGCGACGTCGTGATCACGACCGCGTCCGTGCCAGGGAAGCCCGCGCCGCGGCTCCTCACCGCCGACATGGTCCGCGCGATGCGTCCCGGCTCGGTGATCGTGGATCTCGCCGCCGAGCGCGGCGGCAACTGCGAGCTCACGAAACCCGGGAAGGACGTCGTGGACAAGGGCGTCACCATCCTCGGCCCCGCGAACGTGCCCGCGACCGTCGCCTACGACGCGAGCCGGATGTTCGCGAGGAACCTCCGGACGTTCCTCTTCCACTTGCTGGACTCGAAGGCGGAGGACGAGATCCTCCGCGATACCCTCGTGACCAAGGGCGGCGAGGTCGTGAACGCCCGCGTGCGCGAGGCCCTTGGTTCCCCCCAGCCCCCCTCCAATCCCACATGACGGACCTGGTCGGCCTCCTCACCGTCTTCGTGCTCGCGATGTTCGTCGGCTTCGAGGTCATCACGAAGGTCCCGCCGACGCTCCACACGCCCTTGATGTCGGGCTCGAACGCGATCAGCGGGATCACCGTGATCGGCGCGCTCATGCTCGCAGGGCACGTCGGCGAGCCCTGGCTCGCGCGGACGCTCGGGTTTCTGGCCGTCGTGCTCGCGATGGTCAACGTCGTCGGCGGGTTCCTCGTGACCCACCGCATGCTCAGGATGTTCCGGCGGAAATGACGCGGGACCTGCTCTATCTCCTCGCGGCGTCGCTCTTCATCCTCGGGCTCCGGATGATGAGCCACCCGCGCACCGCCGCGCGCGGGAACCTCGTCGGCGCGCTCGGGATGGCGGTCGCGATCGGCGCGACGCTTCTGTCGGGGGGGCTGGACGTCGGATTGCTCGTGCTCGCGCTCGTGATCGGCTCCGCGCTCGGCGTCGTCGCGGCCTTGAAGGTGAAGATGACCGCGATGCCCGAGATGGTCGGGCTCCTGAACGGCTTCGGCGGGCTCGCGTCGGTCCTCGTGGCGGGAGGCGAGGGGGCTTCGGGGGGCGTCGCGGGGGCCGCGACCGCGGCGGGAGGGTTCATCGGCTCGGTCACGTTCTTCGGCAGCTTCGTCGCGTTCGGCAAGCTCGCGGAGTTCCTCGCGGTGAAGTGGAAGCTCAAGCCATGGCAGGCGGCGGTGAAGTTCGGCTTCAGCGGCGCCGCGGCGGCCGGAGCGGTCGCGTTCGCCGTGGGCGGGGAGCTGCTGGCGGCCGTGGGCGGGCTCGCGATCGCGGGCCTGCTGCTGCTCCGGCGCGAGACGTTCCCCGGGATGACCGCGGTCAAGGCCCTTGTGCTCGCGCTCGCGCTCGTCGCCGCCGTGACGGCCGCGC
The DNA here is from genome assembly GCA_011525755.1 of Planctomycetaceae bacterium. Taxonomy (GTDB): domain Bacteria; phylum Planctomycetota; class PLA2; order PLA2; family PLA2; genus PLA2. The sequence continues at coordinate 5,187 of WYBS01000185.1, read as the reverse complement.
GCGGCGGGTCGGGCTACTGGACGCTCGTCGCCGTCGCGGGCGTGCTCGGCGTGCTGCTCACGTGGTCGATCGGCGGCGCGGACATGCCGGTAGTGATCGCTCTGCTGAACAGCTACTCGGGCCTCGCGGCGGCGGCGACCGGTTTCGTGATCGGGAACACCGTGCTCATCATCGGGGGAGCGCTGGTCGGGGCGTCGGGGATCATCCTCACCGGGATCATGTGCCGCGCGATGAACCGGTCGCTCTGGAACGTCGTGCTCGGCGCGTCCGGCGGCGCGGCCGCGGGGCCGAAGGCGGACGAGGTGTATCGCACGGTGAAGGCGACGAGCGCCGACGAGGTGGCGATGCTCCTCGAGGCGGCGCGCCGCGTCGTGATCGTGCCCGGCTACGGGATGGCGGTCGCGCAGGCGCAGCACGCGGTGCGCGACCTCGCGAACCTCGTCGAGAGGGAGTTCGGCGCGGAGGTGGTCTACGCGATCCACCCGGTCGCCGGGCGGATGCCCGGGCACATGAACGTGCTGCTCGCGGAGGCCGACGTCCCCTACGGGAAGCTGAAGGAGCTCGACGAGATCAACTCGGCGATGGAGTCGACGGACGTGTGCATCGTGGTCGGCGCGAACGACGTCGTGAACCCGCTCGCGCGGACGGACCCGTCGTCGCCGATCGCGGGGATGCCGATCGTCGATGCGGACCGCGCGCGGACGTGCGTGGTCGTGAAGCGGAGCCTCGGCCCCGGGTTTGCAGGCATTCCGAACCCGCTGTTCGCGAAGGAGAGGACGCTGATGCTCTTCAAGGACGCGCGGGAGGCGTTCGTCGAGATCGCGGCCGCCGTGAAGGCGAGGTAGGAGGGCCCCGGGAACCATGAAGAAGTTCATGAAGCGCGCAGCACTTGTGTTGCTCGCGGCGTTCGTGCTCATCCAGCTCGTGCCGTACGGCCGCGCGCACGAGAACCCGCCGGTGCGGAAGGAGCCCGAGTGGGACAGCGCGGCGACGCGGGATCTCGCGCGGCGCGCGTGCTTCGACTGCCACAGCAACGAGACGAAGTGGCCGTGGTACGCGTGGGTCGCGCCGATGTCCTGGCTTCTCCAGCGCGACGTGGAGGAGGGCCGCGAGCACATGAACTTCTCCGAGTGGGACCGGGAGCAGAAGGACGCCGACGAGGCCCCCGAGATGGTCGAGAAGGGGGAGATGCCGCCGTGGTTCTACCTTCCGACGCATCCGGAGGCGAAGCTCTCGGCGGACGAGAAGGCGCAGCTGATCCGCGGCCTCGAGAAGACGGTCGGGGACTGATCACGGCGCCGCGAGCAGCCGGTCGAGGGCGCGGAGCGCGGCGGCCCGGATGTCCGGCACCGGGTCGTTCGCGACGAGCCTGCGGACGCCCTTGATCGCGTCGCGGTAGGCGAGCTCCCCGAGCAGGTACGCGGCGGCCCCGCGCGCGCTCGGCTCGCTCGCCTGGAGCGCGGCCATCAGGTGCGGGATCGCGACCTGCGGGTGCGCGCGGCAGATGTCGGTGATCTCTCGGGCCCAGGGGAGGGCGGCGAGCCATGCGCGTTCCCCGGCGCCGCGGACGTCGATCTGCAGGAGGACCGAGGCGGCCAAGCCCCGCACGCGGGGGTCCTCCGCGTCGAGCGCGGCGGTCAGCGCGGGCTTGCACCGCGCCCCGAGCTCGACCAGCCGGTCCGGCGCCCGGAACGAGGTCATTTCGTCCGCAAGCAGCTCGACCAGTGTCTCGGGATCGTCGATGCACGACAGGTCGATCAGCGTCTCGGCGGACCGGAGCGCGTGGATCGCGTTCCACTTGTCGTCGCCGAGCACGGGAAGCAGCCGCGACAGGCTCTCCGCTGCGCCGAGCCGCTCGCCGAAGTCCTCGGCAGCGAGCGCGTCGCGGAGGAGCCCCCAGTGCGGTGCGGCAGGTGCGCCCGCCCAGCCCAGGCACTCGAGCGTGGCTCGTTTCGCGGCGCGTCCCGGTTCCGCCGCGGCCTCCCGGACGGCAGCCGCGATCAGCGCCGCGTCAGCGTCCGTTCCCTTGCCGATCGCGCAGAGCGCCGAAGCGGCAATCGCGCGCATGCCCTGGCTCTTGCTCTCCACGAGCGGCCTCAGCTTGTCGGCAAGATGCGCGGCCGCAGGGCCGAGGCTCCGGGCCAGCTCGCAGGCGGCGTAGGGCGCCCCCTCGAGCTCGCGCTCCGCGATCTGCGCCGCGCGCCGCGCGTCCTCGCCGCGGACCCGCGCCCTCGCGAGCGCCTTCATCGCGGCGAAGCGGATCTCGGGTGGCTCGGATGCGTCCGCGAGGCGGAGGAGCCAGGACACGGTCTTGCCGCACTTCACGCGCCCGAGCCGTTCCACGAGGTCCGCGCGGCGGTCATCGGATGACGTGAACAGGAGACGCTCGAGCGCCGCCTCGCCCTTTGGACCCATCGCTGCCAGCGCTCTCGCAAGGCTCCCCAGGTCGAGGATCGTGTCCTCCATACGCGCGACCTGCCGCTCGATGAGGGGTACCAGCTCCGCCGCCCCCGGGCCCACGTCGCGGAGAGCCATCGCCGCCCAGAACCAGATGTCGTCGGTCGCCTCTTCTAGGCACGCCGCGGCGGCCGAGACTCCCGGGCCGGGGATCTGCGCAAGCAACCCGATCGCCTTGCCGCGGAGCGACTCCTCGGCCTTGGCGTCCATTGCGAGATCGCGCAACGGGCCGACGGCGGGCGCCCCGATCGCCACGAGCACGCGACCGGCGGGAAAGTCGTCCTCCTTGAACCGGGCGATCAAGGCGGGCACGGCGGGCGCCGCCTTATCGCCCATGTCCGCGAGGATGTGGCAGGCGTTGAGGCATGGCGTGATGTCGGGGCTCCGCAGGAACGGGAGCAGCACCGGGATGAGGCGCTCCGGATCCGTCTCGACGGCGGCAAGCATGCGCAGGTAGCGGGCGCGCTCGCCCTCGGGCGCCTGCTCTACCGCCGCGAGCACGGCGTCGGTCGCCGCGCGCCCGGTCCGCTTGAGCGCGATGCAGGCGGCGGACGCCGTGAGCCCGTCCTCGCCAAGCACGGCGGGGACGAGAGCGGGAGCCGCAGCGGCCGCCGCGGGGCCCATGCGCGAGAGCGCCCAGGCCGCGCGCCAGCGGAGCTCGGGATCCTCGTGGCCGAGCGCCGCGATGAGCTGCGGCACCGCCGCCTTCGCCGAGGGCCCGAGCTCCGCGAGGCGGTCGGCGGCCTCGCTCGCGCGGTCCGTCGAGAGCCGCGCGGCGAGGGCGGCGACGTCGTCGGCGGCCGCAAGAGAGGCCAGCAGGGCGACCGAGGCCGCGCGGGCGAGGAGCACGCGGGCAGTATAGCGGGGGTTCCCCGCGCCCCTCCCCTTCCACCAACTCTGATAGGATGCGAACGGGCTCGCGATGCGCGTTCGGCTCGTGCTCCTCGTGCTTGCCGCGGCCGTCGATGCGAACGAGGCCGACGACTCGATCCGCTTTGTCCGCGGATGCGCGACGATCGAGGACGCCGTCGGCAGGATCGGCGGGCTTCTCGGCGCGGCCGACGTCGAGTCCGTCGTCTTCGTCTTCGAGCAGGGCGACTTCGGGATCCGTGACCGCCTCCCCGACGAGCCCGACTACCACGCGCAGCTCGCCGAGTGGCTCGCGGAGGTGGGGGAGTGGGCCCTCGGGAACGAGGAGCGCGTGCGCGTGGCGCTCACCGGCTCCTCGCGGACGTTCCCGCCCGGCGCCGCCGCGGTGCTGCTGCAGCAGGCGCGGCGCGCCGAGCGCGTGCCGCCGGGCCGGTGGCTCGAGCGGCTCGCGCGGTTCAGCAAGGCGAAGCCCAGTGCGCTCGTGTACGTCTCGGGCCCGCCGGACACGCGGAGCTTCCGGCAGGAGCGGCCCGCCTGGGACCCGGAGCCGGTCATCGAGTGGCTCGGCCGCGCGGGGGCGCGGCTCTACGTCGTGATGCCCGAGGCGCGGTTCCCCGACTTCCTGCCCGTGCGCGAGTTCGTCGGGCTGCCCGAGTCCTGGTGGCGCGTGCCGGCGGCGGGCTTGACGGAGCGGAGGTTTTTCGGGAACTGGGCCTCCTGGGGCACCGACTGCCCCTCCGGGTTCGGGGTCGCTGCGTACGCGCGCGTGGCGGCGGCGACGCGCGGTGCCTACCTCCTCTACCCCGGCCGCGCGAAGGACTGGCTCGATCCGTGCCCGTTCGAGGCGGGCCTCCTGGCAGGGCTCCTGCCCCGCATGCCCTCGGCCGAGGGCGCCGCCCGCGCGGTGGAGACGGATCCTGTGCTGAGGGAGATCGCCGAGACGACGCGCCGCTGCGCGAGGCTCGGGGCGTTCGACAGCTACGCGAGCGAGCTTCGCCGGGACGCGGGCAAGCTCGCCGCGCGCGAGGCGGCGGCGCGCGCGAACGGCGACCTGTGCGCAGCGGAGGCGAGCCGGCTCGATGCCGTTGCCCGCGCCGCGGAGCGGGGGGAGCTCGAGGGGGTCGCGCGGCGCTCGCTCGCGCAGCTCCGGTACTCCCGCTTCCTGCTCGAGACGTGCGCGTTCCACTGCGCCGCGTGGGCGGACGCGGCGGGGCAGGCGGAGGAGTTCGCGAGGCGCGGCGAGGGGCGCGAGGCGTACGTGGCGGCGAGCCTCAAGGTGTGCATCTGGTCGAACGAGCACCTGCGGCTGCGCGATCTCGTTGCGCCGATCCCGGACTTCGCAGCCGCGGGGCGCCACGAGGGCCGGAGCACGGCGGATCGGCTGGCCGCCCTCCCGCCACACATGCGCGATCGTGCCGCGCGCGCGGTCGCCGCGGCCGAGGACGTGATGGGGCACGAGGGCCTGTCGCCGTGGGGCTGGATGGTCTACTACAGCGACCTCGTGACGTTCCAGCCGTCGTGGACGGGCTCGCTGCGGCCGGACCTGCGGCGACGGCCGGGCTCGAAGACCGCGGAGAACGAGACGCCGACCGGCCCGCCAGGGGCCCCGGGCTCCGGCGGCGCGGGGCCGACCACCGGGGGCTAGGCGGTGGCGGGTCGACCACCGGGGGCAGCGGTGGCGGGTCGACCCGCTGCCGGGCAGCCCGAAACCCCTGGTTTTCCGCGAACGCGCACACCAGGAAGTGACGCTGTCCGTGGTGCCCCATGCGCGCACGCGACTGGGCCGCGGATCCTGTCCGTCCCGTCCCGTACGCTGGTATGGAATGGATGGAATTCGGGAAACCGAGGGGGCCCTCGTCT
>WYBS01000184.1 GCA_011525755.1 Planctomycetaceae bacterium | reverse complement strand
GTCGCCGCGGCGTCGATCTCGGCCTCGCCGACGACGCTGAAGACGGCGCCGCCCGTCTCGCGCGCGAGGAGCGCGAGCATCGCCGGATCGGCTCCCGAGAGGCCCGTCGCGTAGGCGTAGAGGGCGCGGCCCTCGATCCTCTTCGCGATCGCATGGCGGTCGCTCTCGCCCCAGGTCGCCGCGCCGTCGGAGAGGAGGAAGAGGTCGCTGGGCGCGGGCACTTCGTCCCACTCCTCCTCGGGCTCCCTCGCCGCCGTCTCGAGTGCGAGGCCGAGGTCGGTCGCGCCTTCGGGCGTGAGCGCGCGGGCGTCGGCCAGGAGTCTCGCCACGTTCTCGGGAGTGTTCGCCTGCCGCGCGTCCCGCCACCAGAACGCCTCGATGTTGAAGAAGACGACGTTGAACTCCCTGAGCGAGGGCCGGTTGCGCTCGAGGATCGCCTCCAAAAGCTTGAGCCAGATCGCGGGGTCCGAGCTCGCGGACATGTCGACGAGGAAGGTCGCGCTCGTGGATGTCGCGGCGGAGGTCGCCTCGAGCTCCGGCCGCGCGAAGGCTGCGAAGAGGTCGCCCGCTGCCGGATCCTTGCCGAGGAGGATGAGGTTGCCGGGCTTCGTCAGGCGGACGGTGAACGTGCGCTCGACCGGGTTCTCATAGACATGGCGTCCCTCCACGGCAGGAGTCGCGGGATCGACCGTGTGCGCGAGCTTCGGCACCGTGATGTCCACGAGCAGGCTCGGGATCTTCCCGGGGAGGTCGAGGCGGTACTCGAGGTCGTCGCCGACCGGGAGCAGGTCCACCTCGTAGCCCACGACGATCCGGTGGAACTTCCCCGGCAGGAGCGGGAACACGCGGGCGCTGAAGACGCCCGCGCCCGACCACTCGAGGAGCGCGGGATCGACCTGCTTCCGGACGACGTCGCGGTAGGCGCGCGCGGCGCGCTCGCGCGGCACGATCCGCGCCTCCTTGGGCGCCGCCGCCCAGGTGTCCGGGTGCGCAGCGCCGATCGACAAGGCGTCCGTGGCCTCGGGGAGGGCCTTGGGCCTCGTCTCGCCGAAGGCGAGGGAGAAGGGCGACGCGTCGTTGGGAAGCCGGAGCTGGAAGTTGCCCTCGAGCTGCTCGTCGCGGTCGTTCTCGTAGACGCAGTCGAGGACGACGCGCGCGCGGAAGCCGTCCACCCGGACCGTCGCCTGCATCGCGCGGAGCGGGAGCTCCTCGTTGTCGCCGACCGCGAGCCGCGATGTGTTCGGTACGAGCCCGGAGCGCTGCCAGGTGCGGATCTCATCCTTGGGCCTTGCGAGGCCGCGGACATCCACGCCAGCGTCGCCGTACCGCGCCCGATACCTGTCAAGCCACTGGCCGCCCGGATCGACGCCGATGTCGAGAGTGTCCTCCGGAGCCTCCTCGGCCTGTCCGCCGAACATCGGCTGGTCGATGTCCGGCTCCTCCTCCGGCCCTCCGAATGCGGCCGTCGCGAGGACGCGCTCCTCTTCGCTATCGGCCGGGCTTCCTGCGGTCCCGCCCGTGCACGTGCCGAGCCCGGGCAGGAGGAAGAGGATGAAGAAGCGACGCATGGCCGGCCTCCGTCCGGGAGAAGACCCCTCCCCGGGGCCCCTCCCCATCCACTATAGGACGCAGGCGCCGCGCGCCCGGCTCACTTCTCCTGAGGCCTTCTCGTCTCGCAGCGCACCTTGGCCCGGTCGGTCTTCCCGAGCTCGCCCTCCCTGAGCCACTTCGCGGCGGCCTCGTCGCCCTTCACGAAGGCGTCGAAGAAGGCGAGCGAAGCCTGCTGCACGACCCACACCTGGCCCTCGTCCTCCGGGCCGGCGCCGGCGAAGCGCGCGCCGCTGATGCCGCCGAAGCCGTGGTGCGCCCCCTCGATCCACACGAGGTGCATCCGGCCCCCGGGCCCGAGACGAAACGGCGCGAGCCGGTCCTCGGGCTTCGTGTCGTTGATCGGGCTCGTGTCGAGCGACCCCGTGATCACGAGCGCGGGCACCGGGTAGTCCTTCCACGAGTCCTCGCGGAAGAGCCCGCCCACGCCCTGCGGCGAGATCAGGAGCGTGCACTTCGCGCGCGCGTCGCGGAAGCTCCGCCGGCCCGGGTAGACGATCGCGCCGCCGACGAGCATCGACGTGTGCGCCCCGAACGAGTGGCCGCCGGCGCCGATCCGCTCCGGGTCGAGCTTCGCCTTCGCCTTCTCCCCGATCGCCGCCAGCGCGTCGATCGCCTGCGACACCTGCTTCGGCCGCTCGTCCCACGCCTGCATCGCCTCCCGCTGCCCCCGGAACCCCCCCTTGATCGAATCCGGATGCGTCGGCTGGATCACGGCGTAGCCGTGCGACGCCCAGAAGCGCGCGAGCGGCTCGTAGCCGTCCTTGCTCCCGTAGAGCCCGTGCGAGAAGACGATCACGGGCCAGCGCTCGTCCCCGCGGGGGCAGGTGACGCGCACGTCGAAGGTGCCGACGCGGACGGTCTCCGTCACGGCGACCTCGAACTTCCCCTTGGCGTCGCGCCAGCCGGGGGCGGCCGACGCCGCCGCGGCGAGGAGCACGAGGGCAAGGGGTCTCATGCCCTTGGAACCCCGCGCGGCGCGGGGGGTTCCGGGGTGCCGCACCCGTGACACCCGCCCGTAGACTATCCGCCCGTGCGGCGCCTCGCGTTCTTCCTGCTCGCGCTTGCCGGCTGCGGCTCGGAGCCCGGGCACCGGAACGTCCTCGTCGTGACGATCGACACCCTGCGCGCCGACGCGGTGGGGGAGGGGAAGCCGACGCCCGCGATCAACGCCTTCTTCCGCGAGGGCGCGCACTTCGCCGCCGCGCGGACGGTCACGCCGCTCACGTTCCCGTCGCACGCGACGCTCTTCACGG
>WYBS01000183.1 GCA_011525755.1 Planctomycetaceae bacterium | reverse complement strand
GACCTCTACTTCGGGAAGGGCGACACGCTGCTTCGCGAGGACCCGACGGTCGCGCGCTGACGAAGCGCGGGGCGCCGCGGCCCGCGGCGAAGCCGGGCGCGACGGCGTGCGGAGGGAGCGCGCGCAGAGGGCCTCCGCACGGGGCGAAGCACGTACGGAGGGCGAGGCGCGCCCGGAAGCCGGCGCGCAGCGGGGCGAACGGCAAGGTCGCGCGTTGAGCGGCCGCCGGCGGCGAGCCGCCCGCGTCGACCGACGGGAGGCTCTCGTCCGCACACGCACGCGCCGGGCGAGCGCGAACGGGAGCAGCCGCGCGTTGAGCGGCCGCCGGCTCGGCGGCGGTCCGCTCCAACGCGCCGAAACGTCTACTCGCCCTTTTGGGGCTTCGCGACCATCGCGAGCATGAACATCGCGCCGCACGCCGTCACGAGCAGGAGCACGTGCGACGCGCCGCCGCTCAGGTTGAAGAGCCGGATGACGTCCTTCTCGAAGATCCCGGCCGCCGCCCAGTTGAGCGCGCCGAAGACGGTGACGAGGCCGCAGACCTTGGCAATCGTTCCCATGACCAAAACCCCTTCCGGGCCTACTTCCGCTTCGGCTTATAAAGGCCCAGCACCTCCACTTCGGCCAGAGTCGCCGTCTCCTTGACCGTGAGCCGGACCTTTCTCGCCGTCACCGGGGCGAAGGAGAGCTCGACGAAGAGGGGCACCTCGGGCTGGTCCTTCGCGACGGCCGGCGGCCGGGCGACGATCGTCCGCAAGTCCTTTACCGGCAGCCACTTGGAACCGGTCGTGACCTCGACCGTCCAGGCGGCCGGCAGCGCCCCGTTCCCCGGGAAGAGCGTCACGGCCGCCACCTTCGTCGACGCCTTGAAGCTCAAAACGAGACCGTCCCCGGGCACGGCGACCCCCGGCTGCCCCCGGTTCCCGTCCACGAGCGACTCGAGCCCCTTCGGCGCTTCCGCGGGTTTCGGGAGCGCGGCGAAGGTCGCATGCTGGAACCGCGGGGTATCGAGCGGCTGCTCGCCGCCGAGCAGCACCGAGACCGGCGCCTTCCCCTCGATCCGGATCGGGTGCCACCCTTTCGCGAGCGAGAGCGCCTGCGCGGGCTTCCCCGTCACCACGAGCTCGTAGAGGCCGTCGCGCTCCGCCTCGAACCATCCCTCGAGCACAAGCGGCTTCCCCTTCGGGAGGTGATCGAGGTTGGTGACGGCGACCGGCTGCCCCTCGACGGTGCCGCCGAGCCCGGGCTTGAGGGGCCGGTCGAAGGAGGAAGGGGGGGCCGGGGGGGAAGGAGGAGTCGCGAACCGGAGCGGCGCGCTCCGGGCGGCGCCGTCCGGGAGCTCCGCGACGACGAACACCTCCGCGGGGCCGGGGCCGACCGCGGGCGCCGCGAACTTCCCGTCGACCGACGTCGCGACGATGCGGGCGCCTTCCATGAGCCGGTACCCCTTCGCGCCCGCGCAATTCGCCTCGATCCCCCCCGGCCCCCCCTTGATCGCGACCTCATGGCCGCGGTTCCTGACGAACGCGTCGAGCTTCCCGTAGGAGCGCGTCGCGATCTCGTCCTCCGCGACCTTCACCACGCGCACCTCGTGCCAGCCGTCGTCGAGCTTCGTCGTGTCGATCTCGAGCCCGTCGATGCGGCGGCCGTCCACCCAGAGCTCGGTGCCGCCCTTGACCGTCACGACGCCGCTCCACGGCATCGGCGGCGCGTCGATCCGGACCTCCTCGAACCTCGCGAACGGCCGGGCGAGCCCGTCGCCCGCGACCATCAACTGGAACGGCCCCCAGACGCTCTGGAAGAAGGCCTCCGCGAGCGAGCATCCGTCCGCGTAGAAGACGTGGATCATCGGGTGCGGGAACTTCGCCTGGAGCGCGTAGGGCTCCATCACGGTCCCGCTCGTCCCCGCGGCGCCGTGGCGCACCAGCTCGGCGAACTTGGTCTGGCCGCCGTGGGAGAAGTCGCCGCCGTGGCTCGTCAGGTGCTCGACGATCGCGCCGGGCAGGATCCGGCTCTTCGACGAGGCCCAAGAGAAGCCCGCCGAGCCGAGCACGGCGCCGATCACGTCGTCCTTGCTCCCCGGAAGGACGCCCTCGAGCATCTGGACCTTCCGGCCGCGCTGGCGCAGACCGTCCTCGAGGCCGCCCCACCCGGGCTCGCGCGTCCGGGAGCGGATGTCGCCGTTCCTGCAGAAGTACACGGTTCCGTCGGGCGACGTGCCGTCCGCGGCGATCGACGCACGGAGCGCCGAGAGGACCTCGGGCACGGAGTTGCCGAAGCGGCCGGTGTACCCGAGCTGGGTCGAGAGGAAGCCGCCGTCGCCCGCGCGGTAGCCGCGCGATCCCTTCCGCATGCGCTTCAGCTGCGCGTCGAAGCCCGCGCTGCCGCGCAGCGGCCCGAGGTCCGGATCCTGCGCGGCGTGGCCGGCGTCCCGGTATCCGCAATCCACGGCGCGCGCCAGCGCCGCGATCGCGTCGTCCTTCTTCCCGCTCCGCGCGAGGCAGCAGGCGAGGTTGTACCAGGACTCCGCATGCGTCTCGTACGTCTTCAGGAACGCCTCGTAGGCCGCGACGGCTTCGCTCCAGCGCTGCGCCTTCAGCGCCTGCTGGGCGCGCACGTAGTGGCCGCGCTCCTCGGCGGTCGCCGAGCGATCGGGGCCGCTCGCGGCCTTCTCGGCAAGCGCGTAGTAGCCGTTGGCGTCGAGGAGCCAGAAGGGCTCCTCGGCCTCGACCTTGCGGATGAGGAAGGTGAGGCCGGTGAGCGAGGCGCGGCCGCCGTACTCCTGCCCCGGATTGGGGAAGCTCACGCCGAACGGGAAGTCGACGGAGTAGAGGACGAGGTCGATCCGGCCCTCGAGCCCCTCGCTCTTCATGTGGGCGTCGATGGACTTCCAGATGCGCTCGCGGAAGAACTCGAGCGGGACGATCCCCTGGAGCGGGACGCCCTCGAGGAGGACGACGTGGCTCCTCGGGATGTCCCGGAGCGAGGCGTACTCGTTCGCGACGAGCCGGGACATCGGCGAATCCGCGTTGACGACGAGGAGCGTCGTCTCCGGGCCGCCCCCGGCGAGCGCCGCGGAAAAGAGGAGGAGCCCCGCGAGGAAGGGACGCATGGCGGGCCAAGATACCCGTCCCGCCGCGGGACGCCGTCCGCGCGCCCCGGCGCCCCCAAGGGGCCGGGCCGGGACCCGCCGCGCGGGGGCTATACTCTTCCGGGCTCTCGCCGAAGGGATGGTCATGAAGCGTCTTCGTCTACTCGCCCTGCTCCTCGCGGCCGCGTGCGGGGGGGGCGGCTCCTCCGCCGCGCAGATCGCCGACTTCCTCCTCACGGACATGAACCCGTCGTCGCCGACGACGGGCCAGGACGTGTCGCCGCGCGACTACGTCGGGTCCGTTTCCGCGTGGTACTTCGGCGACGCCACGTCTCTCTACGCGCGCGACCAGTTCGGCCTCCTCGACCGGATGCAGGACGAGCTCTTCATCGAGCTGCGGACACTCGCGGGCGAGACGATCCAGATCCTCGGGGTCAACAAGATCGGCGCGGAGGCGGGCGCCGGCGACATGACCCTCGGCCGCGACCTCCCGCTCGTCCAGGACACCGCCACCGACGCGGTGCAGGCGGCGTGGGCGGCGGCGGACGGGGACGTGGTCATCCTGGACAGGTCGAACGCGCCGATCGGCACGTACAACCTGATCCTCAACGACCTCTCGAACCCGGCGAACTACGAGGCGCTGAAGGAGCTGCTGCGGGGCGGGCCCCCGGAGCCGGCGCCCGACTTCCTCGTCACGGACGTGAACCAGAACTCGGCGACCGCGAACCAGGACGTCTCCCCGCGCGACTACATCGGCCAGGTGTCCGGGTACTACTTCGGGGCCGCGACGTGAGGGTACTGCAGTAGCCAGTTCGGCTACCTCGATCAGATGCAGACCGAGCTCGTGAACGAGAACCCGACGACGATCATCCGGCTGCTCGGCTGCAACCAGGTCGGCGCGGAGGGATCCAACCCGACCGTCACCGCCGGCCGGTTCATCCCGTGGACGCAGGACACGGCGGACCAGCACGTGTGGACGCAGTGGCGCGTGGTCTACCGCGACGTGATCATCCTCGACGTGAACAACGTCCCCGTCGGGGTCTTCAACCTGACGAGCCACAACCTCGGGGACCCGGTCCACTACGCGACGCTGAAGCAGATGCTCAAGGACGCCGCGGGCGAGTAGTCACTTCGGCAGGTAGCGGAGCACCGACGCCGGGCCCATCCGGCCGGTGTTGAAGAACCACGTGTGCTCGCGGGCCTCGCCGTCGAGCAGGTACGTGGCCCTGACCCAGTGCGTCGTGAGCGGCTTCAGCGGCGCCCTGGGGATCGCGCAGATCGACATCCGGTTGTCGGGCCGCTTCGGGTTCGCGGGGAACTCGGGCGACGACAGGTAGACGGGCAGCACCGGCCCCTTCTCGTTCTTCACGCGGAGCTCGACCTTCGCGTCGGTGATCTTCCCCGTCGCGAACGTGAGCGTGATCGGGAACCCGGCGGGCGGCGCGCCCCCGGGCAGCGGGTCCGGCGCCTCGTGCGCGAAGTGCGTCGGATGGAAGAAGGTGTTCGGCCCGGGCACGATCACCGGCCAGGTCCACGCGCGCCGGTCGCGCCGCGTGAGCCCGTCCACGGCCGCGTACCGCTGCGACGCCCCGACGCCGATCTGCTTCGTGTCCGGGTGGATGAGCGGCAGGCGGTGGTAGAAGGTCGCGTAGAAGAGGTGGACGCTCTCGACGGGGCCGTCCTCGCCGATGCACGAGCGCTTGCCCGCCTCCGCGCCGTCGGGCGTGTAGCCCTCCTTCGCGGGATCCTCTTCGTGCGTCAGCTCGGAGTGCCGCTCCATGTACGCGCAGTGCTTGTTGCACGCGTCGGAGAGCTGCTGGTCGATCGTCACCGCCGGGAGCCCGTTCATCACGCGCCACTGGTTGAACTGGACGAGCACCTGGTGCTGCCCGTCGGTGAGCGGCAGCGGATCCCGGCGGAAGCTCACGGCAGATCCGTCCGCCTCGACCGTCCACGTGAACTCCGAGGCGCCGAAGACCGTCTTCTCCTCGAGCGGCAGGAGGAGCGGCATCTTGTGGCGCGCCCAGCCGTCCACGCCGAGGTCGTTCCACTTCCCGTTCCCGTCGACGTCGAAGAAGAAGTAGTGGTCCTTCTCGAGCTTCCCCTTGCGGCCCTCGGGCTTCTCGACGGCCGTCTTTCCCTCGGGCAGCGCGTAGCAGAGGCGGATCCTGTAGCCGGGCGACCCCTTCGCGAGCGGCACGCGCTCGAGGCCGTCGCCCTGGCCCCCCGCGCCCCCCCCGATCAGCAGCAGGATGACCCACCTCCGCATGGACAAAGTCTAGAATGCGCCCGTGCGCGCCGTCGAGCCCCCCACCGGGTCCACACTCTCCTGCCTCCACTGGGGCGCGGAGGCGATGTACCGGATGCTCCAGCACAACGTGAGCAAAGGCGTCGCGGAGAAGCCCGAGGATCTGATCGTCTACGGCGGCACCGGCAAGGCGGCGCGCAGCTGGGAGTGCTTCGAGAGGATCCTCGAGACGCTCAAGCGACTGAAGGAGGACGAGACGCTCCTCGTGCAGTCGGGGAAGCCCGTCGGCGTGTTCAAGACGCACAAGGACGCGCCGCGCGGCCTGCTCGTGAACTCGCAGATCGTGCCGCACTGGGCGACGTGGGAGAACTTCCGCGAGTACGAGCGGATGGGCCTCACGATGTACGGCCAGATGACCGCGGGATCCTGGATCTACATCGGGACGCAGGGGATCCTCCAGGGCACGTACGAGACGTTCGCCGCGGTGGCGCGCAAGCACTGCGCGGGTTCGCTCCGTGGCCGGCTGCTGGTGACCGGGGGGTGCGGGGGCATGGGCGGCGCGCAGCCGCTCGCGGCGACGATGAACGAGGCGACGTGCATCGTCGCCGACGTGGACCGCTCGCGGCTCGAGCGGCGCGTGGAGACGCGCTACCTCGACGTGATCGCCCCGACGCTCGACATCGCGCTCCAGATGGCCGAGAAGCGCGACGGGCGCTCGATCGGCTACGAGGGGAACGTCGTCGATCTCCTCCGCGCGCTCGTGAGCCGCGGGATCACGCCGGACGTGCTCACCGACCAGACCTCGGCGCACGACCCCCTGAACGGCTACGTCCCCGTCGACCTGCCGTACTTCCAGGCGCTTGAGCTCCGCCGGAGGAAGCCCGACGAGTACGTGCGCCGGAGCTTCGCCACGATGGTCGAGCACGTGAAGCTCATGAACGCGCTCATGGACAAGGGCGCGGTGACGTTCGACTACGGGAACAACCTGCGCGGCCACGCGAAGCAGGCGGGGCTCGACGAGGCGTTCCGGTTCCCGGGGTTCGTGCCGGCGTACATCCGGCCGCTCTTCTGCGAGGGGAAGGGGCCGTTCCGGTGGGTCGCGCTCTCGGGCGACCCCGAGGACATCCGCCGCACCGACAAGCTCGCGCTCGAGCTCTTCCCGGAGGACGAGGCGCTCGCGCGGTGGATCCGGCTCGCGGGCGAGAAGGTGGCGTTCCAGGGGTACCCGTCGCGGATCTGCTGGCTCGGGTACGGAGAGCGCGCGCGGTTCGGGCTCGCGCTGAACGACCTCGTGGCGAAAAAGGAGCTCAAGGCGCCGATCGTGATCGGCCGCGACCATCTCGACTGCGGCTCGGTGGCATCTCCCTACCGCGAGACGGAGGCGATGAAGGACGGCTCGGACGCGATCGCGGACT
>WYBS01000182.1 GCA_011525755.1 Planctomycetaceae bacterium | reverse complement strand
TGAAAGCACCGGCTTGCTAAGCCGGCATACTCCTCACGGGGTATCTCGGGTTCGAATCCCGACCCCTCCGCCAGATCCCCCGGGTGCCCGCGCGCGGCCTGCCGGGCGCCGGATGGACGTGCGGGCACCGGTCAGCCCGACGGCCCGAACCGGCGGCCGGCCGGTATCGGGGGGGCCTCGCCTTCCCTTCCACGGCGACCAAGCGGGCCTCCTCGAGGCGAGCCGCCGTCCGACGCGCCTTGCCGAGCACGACAGTCGCTTCGCCAGCTCGTGTCCCACGGTCGGAGACGAGGGCGGGACATCGCGGGTCACGTCCACACTCCGTGTCACGCCGACGCGGCCCCGGAGCCCCCTCGACTCCGACCGCGCGCCACGTCCTGCGTCACCTGCGCACCGGCGCCGCGCGCCTTCGCGCGCCCCGGCGCGGCGGAGCCGCCTCCGCGCGCAGTGGTACCCTTCTCGCATGAGGCCCGCGCGATGACCTACGCGGAGGACCGCCGGCGCACGGAGATCGCGCGCATCGAGGCCGCGCTGGACGCCGTCCCGTGGCCCCCGTTCGTCACCGGCCGCGAGTGGAAGCTCGACATCGACTCCACCGGGGAAGAGGCGATCTGGATCTGGGTCGTGGTTCCTGCCTACGAGGTGGTCGAGGCGAACGAGGCCGCCTGGAGGGCCCTGCGCCGCGCCATTCGAGAGACTCTCCCGGCGAACGGGGTGGACGTGTGGCCATACATCAGGCTCAAGGCCGAGAACGAGCAGGCCGCCGAGCCGAAGTAGGCGCGGACGGGCCGGATGGCGATCCATCACGGTCCCCTTGACCAGGCAGAGCACCTTGCGGCCAAGGAGCCGAAGAAACCCGTGTGTCCAAGACGTTCTCAGGGGGGAACTTGCCACCGAGCCTCGCTGCCGCGCTCAAAGGCCCGATCCCCGTGGACCTCCGGGAGGCCGCCGAGACCTTCATCGAGCTTCAGGAGGCACGGCACGAAGCGGACTACAACCTGTCGCGGAGGTTCGCTCGCGCCGAGGTGAAGAAGCTCATCGCCGACACCCGCGGCACCCTGCTGCGCTGGAGCAACGTGAATGCCTCGGAAGCCGCGCGCCTTTACCTGGCGGCGCTGCTGACCGGCGAGCGGCTGCGGCGGCGCGCGTTCTGAGCGGGACCCCCGGGACCCGCTTGGCCGGCGTGCCCCTTCGGCTCGGGGAGCGCCGCGCGCGGGCGGCTCCGGCGCCGACTCGCCCGCCGGCGGCGGGCGCGCGCCGGATCCGTCCGTGCACCCCGCTACGCTGCCCACGCGGGAGGTGCGGCACGATGATCGCCAAGACGGGACCGGCGCAGGACGCGGAGAAGCGTCACGAGGCGGCAGAGCGCGAGGAAACCGAGCTCCGGGAAACCCTCGCCACCCTCACGGCGCTCGCCGAGGAGAGGACCGGCGCGTTCCCCGCCGACGCGCTCGCGCGACATGTCGTCGCCGCGACGCCCGACGGCGACTTCAACCTCCGCCGCGCGGCCCTCGAGGCCACGCTCCGCCGATTCGCCGCCGCCGAGGAGCTGCGCGTCGCCCCGAGGCGCGGCGGCTACCTCGCGCGGCGCGGGCGCACCGCGAGACCCTACGCCCCCGTCCTGTGGTCGCTCGAGCCCCTCAAGGGAAGCTGCGACTGCCGCGACTTCCTCCGCAACTCCCTCGGCCTCTGCAAGCATCTCGCCGCCGTCCTCGCGCGCCTCGGCACGCGCGCGAAGGTGTCGAAGGCGCCGACGGTCCTCTGGGACCCCGTGCGCCCGCTCGACGGCCCCGGCGACTGGCTCGAGCGCGTGCTCGGCACGAGGATCCGGAACGCGCACGCGCAAGACCCTGCCCGCCGGTTCGTGCTCGTGACGAGGTTCCTCCGCGCCCCCCGGACCCCCCTCGATCCCGCGCTCAGGGCGCTGCTCTCGCGCGAGGCGGGACTGCTCGCGCACCGCCTCGCGCTCCGGAAGTTCCTCCCCTCCCTCCTGCGCTCGCTCAAATCGATGAAGCGCGGCCTCTACCCCTACCAGCGCGAGGGCGTCGAGCGCTTCCTCGCGACCGGCGCGCTGCTGCTCGGCGACGACATGGGACTCGGCAAGACCCGATCGACGTCTACAACCTCGTCGCGACGCCGGGGATCGAGAGCCGGATCGCGGGACTCGTCGCCGACAAGAAGGCGCTCTTCACGGGGCTCTTCGACGGCACGAGCGACGAGGTGAGGTTCGAGGGCTCGAGCAGCTTCTTCTCGCGGCTCGAGCAGGTGATCGACGCGCCGGAGCCGCCGACGAGGGGGGGTGCAGGGGGCGTCGACGACGAGGCGATCGAGGAGCGGGCGCTGGAGCCGGTCCTCGAGGCGGCCGACGAGGCAACCGACGCTACGCCGCAGGCTTGCACGGACGCTCCGCCCGCGGCGCGCGCCGCCCCCGCGCCCCCCATTCCTCCCCTGCCCGTCGCGGACCTGCTCAAGGGCATCCGCGTGGCCGCGACGCCCGAGGGCGGGCTGCGGATCGACGCCCCGCCCGAGAGCGCGGCCGCGCTGGCGGAGGTCTTCGGCGCGATGGCGCAGCTCCTCCGCGAAGGCGCCGCGCCCGCCGGCCCTGCTACGATCCGCGAATGAAGGCTCCCACCCACGAGGAGTGGCGCCGGCTCTTCGCCGCAGCCGAGGGCTTCGTCGCGCTGCGCCCCTGGGAGCGGATGGGCGACTCCGAGATCTTCGGCGTCGCCGACCCGGAGTCGGGCGACATCGGCTGGTGCTCCGTCATCGGCGCGCTCGGCGAGTCGCTCGGCCTCGTCGTCAACATCGGCGACGACGGCCTCGCGGCGTTCGACCTCCTCCAGGCCTGCGGCGACATGACATCCGTGGGACCGACGCTCCGCGGCCTCGTCTTCACGCTCGACGACCGGAAGTACCTCGACCGCGCCGACCTCGCGCCGATCCGCGCCCTCGGCCTCACCTTCCGCGGCCGGCAGGCGTGGCCATGCTTCCGCTCGCTGCGCCCGCACCACGTCCCCTGGCGGATCGACGGCGCCGAGGCGCGCTTCCTCGCGACCGCGCTCGAGCAGGCCGCCGACGTGTGCGCGCGCGTCGGCCGCGACATCGACCTCCTCCGCGATCGCAGGACGATCCTCGTCCGCAGCCCGGCGGACGGGGGCGGCTTCGAGGAGCGATGGATCCCGCGGCCGTCGCGGCCGCCCCCGGCCGAGCCCCCCGAGCCCCCTGTCGACGAGGCGCGCGTGGCGGGCATCGCGCGTCGATGCCAGAAGGGCGAAGACGTCTGGGAGTGCGGCCAGTTCGGGCTCATGGGTGCGAGGATCGGCGACCGCGGCGAGCGGCCCTACTTCCCGGCGGCGTTCCTGATCGTGCAATCGGGCAGCGGCCTCGTCCTCCACGCGGGGATCGACCGGCCGCCTTTCCCGCCAGAGTCCCTCTCGGCCGCGTTCCTCGACACGGTCGAGAAGCTCGGCGCGGTGCCGCGGCAGGTCGCCGTCGCCGACGCCCGCGCGCGCCGCGCCCTCGGACCCGCGGCGAAAAGGCTCGGCGTCGCGGTCACGGCACCCGAGTCGCTCCCCACGTTCGAGATCGTCCGCGCGAGCCTCGAGCGGCACATGGGTTGAGCCGCGACCTTCTCTGGCCACGCCCTCGGCCGAGGAGAGGTCGTCGCCACAGCCCGCGACGAGCAGAAGAACGCCAAAGCCCGCAACGGCCCCCGGCAACGCGATCTCCAGGGCGTCCGGGGGCGGATGCCCTGCGATCCCCGAGATCCTCCTCGAGGCCCATGGACGGACCCACGAGCCCCCGGCGCCGCGCGCGCCCGGCGAGGAAGCCGGGGGCTGCCGCCCCCCCCCGGCCCCCAAAACCCCCTCTCCCCCCCGCCCCCTCGCCGACGCGATGACGATTTTTCTCGACGTCGCGCGCTCGAACAGAGTCATAGTTGTGATTCTCCCGTTGTTCTCTCTGGTGTTGTTGCGTCAAGATGTGCCCCACAACGGCAACGGCCGGGGTACGGCGAGGAGGTCTCGTGTGGCACGCACCCGGGCCGGCACAACTGCGGGAGATGCACGAATGGGCCTTGAGGATGCGATCGCTCGAAGCGACTGGAGCCGTCGCGGCTTCCTGAAACTCGGAGGGCTGGCCGGCGCGGCCCTGATGGTCCCGAACTGGCTCGCGAAGCCGGCGTTCGGGGCGACGCTGCTGAACGGGGCGAACTACCCGAAGTTCAAGCGGCCGCTGCCGAGGCCCCGCCGCATCGACGCGACGAAGGGCGGCACGCTCCAGGTCGACCTCGTGCAGTTCGAGCAGCAGGTCCTCGACGGGTACCCGGCGACGACCCTCTGGGGCTACCAGTTCGAGAAGTGCGCCCCCTCGTGGCCCGGCGCGACGATCGTCGCGAAGAAGGACGAGCGCGTGATGGTCAAGTGGCGGAACCGTCTCCCCGCGGGCGACGGCACGCTGATGGGATCGCACCTCTTCCCCGTCGACCACACGCTGCACACGGGCGCGCTCAAGAAGCACCCGAAGGGCAGCATCCCGATCGTCACCCACCTCCACGGCGGCCACACGGAGGACGGAAGCGACGGCGACCCGCAGGCCTGGTCCACCCAGATGCAGGCGCAGATGGGCCCCTCCTTCCAGGCGATGTACAAGTACGACAACGACCAGGAGGCGGGCACGCTCTGGTACCACGACCACGCGATGGGCATCACGCGCCTGAACGTCTACGCGGGGCTCGCGGGCATGTACCTCCTCCGCGACGAGCACGAGCTCGACCTCGTCGACGACAACGTGCTGCCCGGCGGGGAGTGCGAGATCGAGCTCGCGATCCAGGACCGCGGCTTCACGGACGACGGCCAGCTGTTCATGCCGGTGAATGCCATCCCCGAGGGCGGGATCACTCCCACGATCTTCCCCGACTTCATGTGCGTCAACGGGACGCCGTGGCCCTACCTCGAGGTGGAGCCGCGGAAGTACCGCTTCCGCATCCTCAACGGCTGCGACGGCAGGTTCCTCATCCTCAAGCTCGACAACGGCGCGCCCATGCTCCGCGTCGGCACGGAGCTCGGCCTCGCGGAGGAGCCGGTCGCGGTCGACCGGCTGCTCATGTCGCCGGCGGAGCGCTACGACATCGTCATCGACTTCGCCCCCTACGCGGGCCAGGAGATCGTGCTCCAGAACGCCGGCATGCACAGCGGGCCGCTGCGCGGCTTCCAGAACGCGGCGAGGGTCGTCACGAACGACCCGAACGATGCCCCGTACGGGTTCGGCCCGCCCCCGCCCGCCGGCGGCGCGAACCCCAACTCGACCGGGCTCGTCATGCAGTTCCGCGTGGGCTCCAAGAAGTCGTGCAAGTCGGCCACGGTGACGGCCAGCCCGAGCCCGACGCGGCTCCGCCACGGCGGCGGCTCGATCGAGATCCCGACGCCCGAGTACACGCGCAGGGTCGTCCTGCTCACGGGCGCCGACGTGGTGCACGCGAAGAACCCGAAGTACGGCCAGCCGGGGGAGCCCGAGTTCGTCGAGATCCAGCGCATCATGGAGCTCCAGGGCACGCTCGAGGA
>WYBS01000181.1 GCA_011525755.1 Planctomycetaceae bacterium | reverse complement strand
GTCGCGGTGTAGCCCTCGTTGAAGATCAGGTAGAGGACGCCGAGGACCGCGGCGAGCCGCTCCCCGAGCTCCCTGCCGCGGGGCGCCTCGAAGGGGACGCCCGCCGCCTGGAGCGTCCTCTTCGCGCGCACGATCCGCTGCGCGATCGTCGGCTCGGCGGCGAGGTACGCGCGCGCGATCTCCTCCGTGGTGAGGCCGCCGACGAGCCGGAGCGTGAGGGCGACGCGCGCCTCGGGGGCGAGCGCCGGGTGGCAGGTCATGAAGACGAGGCGGAGGAGATCGTCGCGGATCTCGTCGTCGAGGCGGGCGTCGAGGTCGTCTTCCATCTTCCGGCGGGCCCCGGCGATCTCCCCGAGCTTCCGGTCGTGCAGGCGGTCGCGGCGCACGCGGTCGATCGCCTTCCTCTTCGCGGCGGCCATGAGCCAGGCGCCCGGGTTCTCGGGAACGCCCGACGCCGGCCACTGCTCGAGCGCGGCGACGAGCGCGTCCTGCGCGAGATCCTCGGCGAGGCCGACGTCGCGCACGAGGCGGGTGAGGCTCGCGACGAGCCTTGCGAACTCGATCCGGTAGATCGCTTCGATCGTCTGCTGCATCTGCGACGCGGAGGGGACGCGGGGAGGTTTCCTCCCCCCGCGCCCCCCTCCTTCCTTACCCGCAGCCGGGCGGGCCCTCGTAGAGCGGGCGGAGCTCGCACTCCCCGCCGCCGAGCGCCTTGAGGAAACGGGTCGTCCACTCGACCGCCTCGGCCATCGACTTCACCTCGAGCAGCGCGTAGGACGCGATCAGCTCCTTCGACTCCGTGAAGGGCCCGTCGATCACGGCGGTCTTCCCGCCGGCGAGGCGGACCCGCTTGCCCTTCGAGCTCGGCTGGAGCCCGTCGGTCGCGAGGAGCACGCCGGCCTTCGTGACCTCCTCGATGAACTTCCCGCAGCGCTCGATGAGCTCGGGGCTCGGCGGGGCGCCGGACTCGGAATCCGCGTCGGCTCTCAGCAATCCCAGGACTCGCATGGTTTCTCCTTTTGTGGGGGTATCGTAGCGTCGCGTCACTTCGCGCGCGTGTAGGTGATCCGGAAGAGCTCGACGTCGCGGACCTTCATCGCGAAGGTCCGCCGGCCCTCGTCGCCGTGGACGGTGACGAGCGTCGCCTTCGCGGTCGTGCCGTCGGGCGCGGTCATGTCGCCCGAGAGGGTGAGGGTCTTCGTGGCCGGGTCGTAGGCGCCTTCGGCGACGAGCGGGTTGGGCGAAACCGAGTCGATCCAGACGCAGACGTACTTCCGTCTCGCGGGGTCGTAGCTCGTGGCGCCGCAGCCCTCGTAGGAGTGGCCGCAGAAGTCCGCCTTGACCTGCTCGAGCAGCCACTGGCCGCCGAGGCCGAGGGCGCAGGACGAGGAGCCCTTGTTGCCGTCGGAGAAGGCGAGGTCGAAGTCGCCCGCGGAGGCGGCGAGGATCTTGTGCTCGGGCGTCGGGCGGAACTCGGGGCACTCCTCGGCGGCGAGCCGCGCGGCGGCGAGCGCGGCGACGCCGAGCAGGGCGGCGACGCGGAGGCGGGTGTTGAGGATCGTGCGCATGGTCGTGTGTCCTTTCGTTCGTGCGTGTGAAGAGGGGGTGCCGGGCGCCACTCGCCCGGCGCGCCCCGTCCCACCCCCACGTCGAAGGAGGCCTTGGGGAATCGACACGAAAAATCAGAGGGGGGGCTCCGGGGGCGGGACGGCGGCGGGAGGCCGCCTCGCGACGGCCGCCGCGGCGCTTGGCCGGCTGGTCGGATGCGCGCGTGCGCCCCCTTGGCTCGGAGCCGCGGTTTCCGGATGCGCCCTCCCCCTGGGCGCCCCGCGGGCCCGCACGTCTCCCATCGTGTTCGCCGTTGACAGGGCGCCGTTTCCCGGCAGAATCCCCCGACTTCCCGATGAGCCCCACACCCCCTCCCGCATCCACGACCCGCGGAGGCGCGGACCGCATCCGCTACTTCTACACCGCGGCAGCCGCGCTGCTGCTGCTGCTGGTCTTTGTCGGGTTCCAGGATTTCTACCTGCATGGCCAGGCCTACCCCGGGCGCCCGCTGACGCCGCCGATCCGCACGGTCCTCGTCGTTCACGGCATCGCCATGACCGCCTGGGTGCTGCTGCTGTTCACGCAGACGCTCCTGATCGCGAAGCGAAAGCACGCCTGGCACATGGCCCTCGGGCGCGCCGGAGCGGTGCTGGCCGCGGTGATCGTGGTCTCCGGGCTGACCGTGGCGATTCGCGCCGCCAAGGTGAACCCGCCGGAAATGAAGCTGTGGAGCCTTGGCCCGCGGCAGTTCCTGGCCGTCCCGTTCGTGACCATGCTGATCTTCGCGGCCTATGTGGCCATCGCCGTCTGGAAGCGGCGGCGACCGGCCGTCCATCGCCCGCTGATGCTCTTGGCCACGTTGGGCGCCGTGTCCGCCGCCACCGACCGGATCGCGTCTCTCGGCGACCTGTACCGGCACACCGTCCTCGGGACGGTGTTCGGCCCGTTCTTCATACCGCTGGCGATCGCGGGACTCCTGCTCGTGGTGAAGGGCGCGCTCACGCGCTCGCTGGATCGCTGGTTCGCGGTCGGATACCTCGTGCTGGTCCTCGCCGACGCCGGCACCATGCGCGTGGCCACGACCCACGCGTGGGACTCGTTCGCCGGGCTCTTGCTGGGTTGATCAGCTCGCGTTTCCCGCAACGCGCCGAGTCACCCGACCGAGATCCGTGACGGACCCGATGGCCGTCCGATGGATACCTTCCGGATCCGTGACAACCAGATCGCTACCCTATTCGTACCGCCACGATCCGTGACCACGGACGTGACATGACGGCGCCGGAAAAACCGCCGCGCACCCCCCCATTCGCCGTAACTCCCGTGGTGGTGGTAGGATGCGCGCGTGCGACCCCGTAGCTCAGATGGATAGAGCGGCGGTTTCCTAAACCGCAGGTCGTCGGTTCGAATCCGGCCGGGGTCGCCAGCTACAAGGCTCGAAGGGACAAAGGGTTAGGGCTCTTTGCCGGCGCTTCGGAAGAGCTGGAAACCGCCGCTCTTTCCGCCCCTGATGCGCATCTTGCTGCGCATTTTTCGCGCGTCGCGAGGAACCGCTCTCGCTTCACTTCCGAGGGCGCCGGCACGGCCAGCGCGTCCAGCAGGTATCGCTCTTCTCTGCCCGCATGGTCCGCACCTCGTCCATAATCGCGTACAGCAGCCGAAGGTTCGCGACGGCGCCGAAGGCTGCGAGCACCACGGCGAGAACCCAAGCGTCGTGCCGAAGGTCGGTGTGGGGGCGCCATGCCCTCTTTGGCACAACGTAGAGGGCCAACAGAATCGCCCAAGCGGCGCAGTAGAGGAGGTGCACTTGGTCCCCCCAGCCGGTCACCTGCTTGTGAGTGAAGGGGTCCTTCTCGGCCGCGCGCCATAGCCCCCGCCTCAAGCGGTGCTCGAACGGCGTCGGACGAAACGGACACAGGAGCACCGATCGCCACTTCGTGATGCACAGAACCGCGAGCACGAGCTGGAGCACCCTGAGGACGACCACGTACAAGAGTGCCCGGTGGAGCGCGTAGACTATCGTCCCCACCAAGAGGCACGCGCCGACAAGGAGCGTCGCGTCACCGAGGTTCGAGACCTCGTAGACCCGCGCGAACCGCGGCTCCCGACCCGCGTCGTCAGCCAACAGGGCCACGGCGGCGAAAAAGACGGCGCCCGAGAGGGCGAACCTCAGATACTTGCCGAAACTGAGCGCCGGCACAGAGGTCTCCTCCCTCCCGTCAATCGCTGCTCACGCCGTTACTGCGCGCCCGCGCTTCCTTGACCCGCCGCGCGCGCGAACCGCTCGAAGAGCCAGTCGAGGAAGAACTTCGAGAACTCGCGGTCGTCCGTGACCCGCTTGTAGAAGTCGAAGTTCGTGTCCACCATCCCCTGGAGCGTGTTCTCGACCACGTGGTCGAAGGTAAGCCGGGCGTTCTCGCGCGTGTTCGCCCGGAGCGCGGCGTTGAGCGCCTCGTCGGCCGCGAGGCGGTTCTCCAGCGTCTCGATGAAGACCTTGTCCTCCTCGCTGAAGTCCGTGCCGAACCGCTCGTTCAGTTCCCGGATGATCTCGGAGAGGGGCTCCATCTCCTCGACCGGGATGCGCGTTCCGCCAGACCCCCTCGGTTCGACTTCACGCTCGCCGCGCTCGAGCGTGATCTTGCCCGTGCCCGTCCGCTGGATGCGGTACGAGTCCATGTCGATGAGCTGCTGGATCTCGCGGGGCAGGTCCTGCGGGCGGCGGGGGAGCAGCCGCACGAGCAGCCGCGTGAAGACGTAGAACTTCTCCAGCCCCGCGTCCGCGAACCGGATGACCTGCGAGAGGAAGGCGTAGAGTCGCACGTAGTCGGCGAGCTTGCCGCGCAGATCCTCGCGCTCGGCCTCGGGTAGCGCGCCGAAGCGGTCCGCGACGGGCTTGAGCGCCGCGTGGAGCTTCGCGTGCCGGCCGTTGGGGCGCGTCCCCTCAGTGAAGTAGAGCTTCGCGAAGGCGTCCACGTCCCCCTCCGAGAAGAGGTGGAAGTCGAGGATCTGCCGGTTCAGGTCGTAGAGAAGGTTCGGGTCCGTGGCCTCGGTCAGAAGAGTCCGCTGGTAATAGGGCTCGAACGCCTTCTTGATGTCGTCGCCCTCGTTCGCGAAGTCGAGGACGACCGTCTCCTCCTTGCCCGGGCAAACGCGGTTGAGCCGCGAGAGCGTCTGGACGGCGTTCACGCCACCGAGCTTCTTGTCCACGTACATCGTGTGGAGCAGCGGCTGGTCGAACCCCGTCTGGAACTTGTTCGCGACGACGAGCAGGCGGTACTCGGGCCGCTCGAACGCCTTCGCCGTCTGCGCCTCAGGGAAGCCGTTCATGCCGGCCTCGGTGTAGGCGACCCCGCCGTCCTTGACCGTGCCGGAGAAAGCGACGAGCGCCCCGAAGCGGAGCCCCTTCTCCTTCAGGTGTCGGTCGAGCGCAAGCTTGTACCGCACCGCGTGGAGCCGCGAGCGCGTGACGATCATCGCCTTCGCGCGGCCGCCGATCTTGTGCGCCACGTTGGACGCGAAGTGCTCGGCGACGATCTCGATCTTCTTCTGGATCGCGTGCTCGTGAAGGTCCACGAACGAGCGCAGCAGGTAGCTCGCCTTCACCTTATCGTAGCGCGGGTCGTCGGCGACCTTCTTGAGCAGGCTCCAGTAGACCTTGTACGTCGTGTAGTTCTCCAGCACGTCGAGGATGAACCCCTCCTCGATCGCCTGGCGCATCGTGTAGAGGCTGAACGCCTCGAACTTCCCGTCCGGGCGCTTCGTGCCGAAGAGCTCGAGCGTCTTCTCCTTGGGGGTCGCCGTGAAGGCGAAGGTCGAGACGTTGGGCAGGTGGCCCCGCGCCTTCATCTCCGCGACGATCCGGTCCTCCGCATCCTCCTCGCCGGGCCGGTCCTCGGCCTCCGCGGCTTCGAGGCTCGATGCCGCCAGCACTTCCTTGAGGCTCTTAGTGCTCTCCCCGGTCTGGCTCGAGTGCGCCTCGTCGATGATGACCGCGAACCGCTTGCCGAGCAGCCCCCTGATCTGGTCCACGATCATCGGGAACTTCTGGAGCGTCGAGACAATGATCGTCTTCCCCGCCTCCAGCGCCTCCTTGAGCTGGGACGAGTGCTTGTCGATGTTCTCGACCACCCCGCGCGCCTGCTCGAACTGCCGCACGGTCCGCTGGAGCTGCCGGTCGAGAACGCGGCGGTCGGTGATGACCACGATCGAGTCGAAGATTCTCCGGTCCTCGCGGTCGTGGAGCACGGAGAGCTGGTGGGCGAGCCACGCGATCGAGTTGCTCTTCCCGCTCCCCGCGCTGTGCTGGATGAGGTAGCGTTGCCCCGCGCCGCGCTCCCGCGCGTCCGCGACGAGCCGCCGCACGGAGTCGAGCTGGTGGTAGCGGGGAAAGACGAGGATCCGCTGGCCCGTCTTGCGGCCTTCGTCGTCCTCCTCCTCGAACTCGTGGACGAAGTGCTGGAGGAGGTTGAGGACGCTGTCCCTCGCCCAGACGCGCTCCCAGAGATAGCCCGTCGAGTAGCCTGCGAGCGCGGGCGGGTTTCCGGCGCCGCCGAACTTGCCGCGGTTGAACGGGAGGAAACGGGTGTTCGGGCCGTCGAGCCGGGTCGTCACGAAGACGAGGTCCGGATCCACGGCGAAGTGCGCGAGACAGCGGCGGAAGGAGAGAAGCGGGTCTCGGGGGTCGCGGTCGGTCCGGTACTGCCGGATCGCGTCCTGGACGTCCTGGCCGGTGAGGGGGTTCTTGAGTTCGGCCGTGAAGATCGGGAGGCCGTTGAGGAAAAGGACGACGTCGATGCTCTTCTCCGGTGTCCGTTCGCTGTAGTGCACCTGCCTTGCGACGGAGAAGAGGTTCCCGAGGTAGAGCCGGCGCAGCTCCTCGTTGAGCCCGCTCGACGGCCGGAAAAAGGCGAGGCGGATGTGAACGCCCGAGTCCTTCACGCCCTTGCGGAGGACGTCGAGGACGCCGCGTTTATCGACCTCGGCCGCGAGGCGCTTCAGGAAGCGGTCCTTCGCCTCTGCCCCGTGGTGCTGCTTGAGCCGCTCCCACTCCCTCGGCTGCGTCGCGAGCACGAAGTCGCTCACGTCCTTCGGCAGCAGGCAGAGCCCGACATCGAAGTCAGCGGCAAGGCGCCGCTGATAGCCGCCCGACGAGCCTTCGCCGAACCGAGGCACGGCGTCGGCGACGGCGGGGGCCGCGAGGAGCGTCTGCTCGATCGCGTCCTCGAAGCTCCGCTCCGTGATCTCTCCGCTCACGCGGCCTCCTCCCGGACGTCGATCTTGCCTGTCACGGCTGCGGAGATCAAGGCCGTGCGGTACTCGCGGAGGCGCTCCACGCCCTCCCGGATCTTCGCAGCCAAGAGGTCGAGGGTCTCCGTCACGCGATCGAGATGCCGAACGATGCGTTCCTGCTCCGCCTTCGGCATCGCCGGCACGAGCAACCGGCTCAACGTCGCCGTGTTGTAGTGCTCCTGGATGGCGCCGACGGAGTGAAACTCGATCTGGCCGGCTGCGGCCCGCGAGTTCACGAAGTACCAGAGGAACCGGGGCAGGATGGCGTCGCTCCTCCGGACGATCAGCAGATCCATGCAGTTCGCGCCGTCGAACGGCGCTGTCACGATGGCGGCTGCACCCGCCCGGCCCGTTCGCACGATGACCAGATCCCCCTCGAAGATCCGGGACTTCCCGTGAAGGGCGTTGCTCTCGTTGCTGATTCGCACGAGGTCCTCGTCGTTGATCGTGCCGCTCGCGATGTTCACAGCGCGAAGGCAGGGAACCCCGTCGGCGCCCGCTTCGAGGTAGTACTTCGCTGGCGTAACGACGATGCCCACCGTCATGCCCGGGACTAGGTGCTTAAGAGGCGCAACCCGCCAGTGCGTCGGGACTTCGCCGAGCCACTCGATGCCCGAGTCCTTCATGGGGACGTTCGGGTCGAGCCCCTTTGTCAACATCCGGGCGATGAGCGCGGCGCGCTTCTCCTGGAGGAGATCGATCAGCCGTTCCTTCCTCGCGATCAGCGCGTCGATCTTCGCGGTCTCGCGGTCGATGAACGCCGCGATGGCGCGCTGCTCCTGAAGAGAGGGGACGGGGAACCGCGTGTTCTTGATCAGATCCAGTTCGAGACTCTCGACGGTGGCGCCCTCCTTTCTCCATTTCACAAGCAGAACCGGCTGATGGCCCTCAATCACGGTCGCGAGATAGCGCGGAACAAGGTCTGGACCGTGCAATATGGCCTTCAGGTCTTGGTTGATGGCGGCAGGGACGCCAGCGAGAGCGACGGGGATCGTGTGATTCAGGATGCCCGACCGCACGACGATCAGCACGGTTCCGGCACCCACGATCCGTGTGGCGCTCCCGGCGACGGCCTCCTCGGTGATCTTGTCCTCGGTATCTACGATGACCTGCGCTTTCATGTCCTTAGGTGACACCCACGGGATCGTGCCAGACCAGAACCCGACGTTCTCCTTGGCAGGCGTGCCTCCACCGACGAGAGACGCCAAGTGCTTGAGGCGTGCGGTCCGCCAACCGATCGGCAGCGGCCCTAGCCAAGTTTCGCCGGAATCGCGGTAACCACCGTAGCGCCTGAAGCGTGAGGTCTCCGCCCCTGCAAGAGTCGCGCGGTTCAACCCGCCACCTCCCGCAGCAGCGTCAGGATGTCCTGCTCAACCACCTTGATGTCCGCTTCGATCTCCTCGAGCGGCCGCGGCGGCTCGTACCTGTAGAAGTAGCGGTTGAAGTTGATCTCGTAGCCGACGACGCCGACCTCGCCGTCCTTTCGGTCACGGCGGCCCGCGTCGATCCATGCGTCGGGGACGTAGGGCTTCACCTCGCGGGCGAAGTACTCCTCGACGGGTTCGGCGAGGGGGACGCTCTCGGTGTCGCGCAGGGCGGGATCGGGCTCCGGGTTCCCGTCCGCGTCGCGACAGACCTCCGCGGTTTCGTCGCGCTCCGACAGCGCGGAGAGGATTGCTTTCTGCAGCGGCGCCCCGAGCTTCACCTCCGCCTCCTTCGCCGACGCCGTGAGCGCGGCGAGGAACGCTCCCCGGTCCCTGTGGAGGTCAGCGTGGAGTGTCCGGAGCATCGCCCTGATACTCTCCTGGAGCTCGCGGCCCGCGGCCTCTTCCTTCGCCTTCGTATTGAGGTTCTTCTTCTTGCTGGTCGCGAGGGCTGCGAAGGCGCTCTCGTTGTCGAGCCGCCCGATCCGCTCCGTGCTCGCCTGGAAGTTCAGTCGCAGCGGCCGCTCGACCGTGATCTTCCGGTAGCCGAAGTGCGTCGTCGGGTAGATGCGGCAGTGCTCGCCTTCCGCGCACGCCCGGAGGAGCGCGAGGATCTCCTTCGCCTTCTCGGGCGGGATCTCGCGTCGCTTGTCCCCGAGGCTCTTCCGCATCGGCGCCCAGAACGATGTCGCGTCGATGAGCTGGACCTTGCCCTTGCGCGCAGGTGCCTTGCGGTTCGTGAGCACCCAAACGTAAGTTGCGATCCCTGTGTTGTAGAAGAGCTGCTCCGGGAGTGCGACGAGGGCCTCCAGCCAGTCGTTCTCGAGGATCCACCGCCGGATCTCGCTCTCGCCGCTTCCCGCGTCGCCCGTGAACAGCGGCGAGCCGTTCATGATGATCGCGACGCGCGAGCCGCCGTCCTTGGGTGGCTTCATGTGGAAGAGCATATGCTGCAGGAAGAGGAGTTGGCCGTCCGAGATGCGCGGGAGGCCGGCGCCGAAGCGGCCTGACGACCCCTTCTCGTGTTCTGCCTCGACCTCGCTCTCGTCCCGTTTCCAGTCCTTGCCGTAGGGAGGGTTCGCGATCAGGTAGTCGAACGTGCGCCCTTCGTGCCGATCCTTCGACAGCACGGATCCGAACAGGACGTACTCGGCGTCGCGGCCGTCGGCGCTCTTCATGAAGAGGTCCGACTTGCAGACGGCGAAGGTCTCGGGGTTCACCTCCTGGCCGAAGAGGTGGACATCCGCCTTCGGGTTGATGCCCTGGCGGTCGGGGGTGCCGAGGATGTGGTCCTTCGTGATCGTGAGCATCCCGCCGCTCCCGCAGCACGGGTCGCAGACGGTGAGGACCACGCCCGCCTTCCCGATGCGCTTCTCGTCGCCCGCGAGCAGGAGATCCACCATCAGGTGGACGACGTCGCGGGGCGTGAAGTGCTCGCCTGGGTTCTCGTTGAGCGCCTCGTTGAACTTCCGGATGAGCTCCTCGAAGATCGTACCCATCATTGGGTTGCTGATCCGGTCGGGGTGGAGGTCCACGCCCTTGAACCGCTCGAGCACCTTGAAGAGGAGCCCCGCCTCGTCGAGCTTCGCGATCGTGCCGTCGAAGTCGAACTTCTCCAGCACCTCGCGCATGTTCGGGCTGAAGCCCTGGATGTAGTTCCGGAGGTTCGAAGCGAGGTTCGGGGCGTCGCCCAGGAGCCGCTCGAAGTCGTAGCGGGAGGTGTTGTAGAAGGCGAAGCCGGAGGCCAGGCGAAGCTGCGGGTCGAGGTTCTCGAGTTTCCCCTTGAACTTCGCGTTCGCCTTGAGGACGGCCCCCTTGGTCGGGGCAAGGACGCAGTCGAGCCGGCGCAGGACCGTGAGAGGGAGGATAACGTCCTGGTACTTGCCCCGCTTGAATGTGTCGCGAATGAGGTCCGCGACCCCCCAGATGAAGGAGACGATCTCGCCGTGGTTCATGCCGCGCCGGTTCCCCCAAGGCCCGCCTGATGATCGCGCATCCCCGGGGCCGGGTCAATGCGCCCCCCCCGCGCGCTCCCGGGGCATTCCGTGGATCGAAGGACGGTCCCCCCCGCCTGGCTACACTGTGGCACTGAAGCAGTTAGAAGGGGCTGCAAACATGACGGAGCCGGCAGACGAAAAGGGACAGAAGAGGCGTCGTCGAAAACGGAGCAAGCCGGAGCTTGAGGCGGAGAACCGACTGCTTCGGAAGTGGCGCTCGACGGAGGGCACCGTCTCGGTCGTGAACACCGTCCTCAAGTTCGGCGCGTTTGTGCTGATCGCGAGATACGGCTACCTGGCCATCGACGCCTTGGCTGGCCAGAAGACCGTAGCGGACATCGGCCTCAATCTCCTCAGCGACATCAAGATCTCGACGGCCGCGGCATGGACGTTGGCGGGGGGTGGTATCCTCTATGGACGACGGCAGCGAAAACTCAAGAAGGACACGATCGAACGTCTCTCTTCACGCATCAAGGATCTTGAACGCAGGATCGACCCCGGCCGTACATCAAGCCAGCTGACCGAACGCGGAGACACGCGGGAGGAAGACCGATGACGACCGCCCTGACGACCCTTGTTTCGCTGGCGGGGCTCTGCCTGCTCTACCTGCTCTATCGGGACTACCGCATCGACCGGTTCCGGCAGAGCATGTTCGAGCTCCGCGATCGGCTGTTCGACGAGGCGCTCGCGGGACGGTTGCCCTTCGACCACCGTGCCTACGGCATCATGCGGACCACGATGAACGGGTACATCAGGTTCGCCCACCGCCTTCAGATCCTGAGCCTCCTCATCTTCATGTTCCGGGCCGGGAAGAAGAACCTGCGGGTCTTCGGCGAGGCGACGTTCGACGCCGCGCTGGAGAACGCGGCGCGCGACCTGCACCCCGATGTGCGAGTACGTCTGTGCCAGCTGAAGGACCAGATGCACCTTCAGGTTCTCGCCCATCTAATCTTCTCGTCGCTGGTTCTCACGGCACTCTGCTACGGTTTGGCTCTTGTGTTCGTCGTGCTGTTCCGCGTCGGGAAGAGCGTCACCGTGGTCTTGAAGCGGTGCTACCACCCCTTCGTGGGCAATCTCCTAGACCCGGCCGCTCTGTCTGTCGGCGGAGCGTAGCCTCCGGCGCCGTCGGCGTTCAGGCAGAAACCGCAAGCACCCTGAATGTCGCAAAGGCGAACGCGACGAGTGAGACGATGTCGCAGGCCATGTCGATCCAGAACTGGTCGGTGAACCAGTGGGCGATCCGGTGGGCACCGGCGCTGCCCTCTTCCGCGTCACGGTAGACGTACCAAGTGCTCCACTTGTTGATGATGGCGACCAGCACTTGGGCGGCGACGCCGGTCAAGAATGCACCCGCGATCATTCGTCCAGAACCGCTCGCCTTGATCGCAGCCAGCACCTTGTCCTGCATCAGGAACAGGACCGGCCCTCCGATACCGTAGGCCACAAACCAGGTTCGCAGGATCCGGTTGTACTCGGCGTAGTTGTCGAAGAGATCCTTAGCCTCGGACGTGACGCCTGCTCTCTCTGCCTCGCACATGATGGAACTCCCCTCTGGCCTTCGGCCGCGTCTGCCCCCTTCGAGTTCCTGCTGACAACCCAGTGGATCGGCTGATGCGACGCCGGTTTGGAGGCCGATCCCGTCCCGAACCCCAGCGCCTCCAGCGAGGTGTGCGCCGGAGAGGAAGATGATGGGCGCGCCACGAACGACGCGCCCCCCGCGATAGTCATGCGTTGCCTTGCCATGCCGCGTGTGGCCTGCGGCTCT
>WYBS01000180.1 GCA_011525755.1 Planctomycetaceae bacterium | reverse complement strand
TTCGAAAACCGGTAGGGCCGCAAGGCTCTCTAGGGTTCGAATCCCTACCTCTCCGCCATTCGGGACAAGGGGTTACGACGATTCGCGCGTGGCCCCTTCTTGTCCCGATCGGGTCGTGATTGCAGATTGCGGGCCGAGGCAGGTGGTGCGACGCGCGGGCCTCCTTGCGGGAAATCCCGATGGGCTTCCCTGCAAAGGGCACCATTCCCCGGCGGAGTTCCGACGTGCGGTCACAGGGCGTATCGGGACCGGCAGCCGGAGCCGGGAGAAGGAGATCCCCGAGGACTGGTCCCGTTACAACGCCATGAGCATGCTCGGCGAGGCGCTCTGCGGGGAGGGGAAGTTCACGGAGGCCGAGCCGCTCCTCGTCGAGGGGTACGAGAAGATGGCGCCTCCCGCGCAGGCCGCGGTTCGCAAGCGCGAGGCGCTCGGGCGCGTCGTTAAGCTCTACGAGGCGTGGGGCAGGCCCGAGAAGGCCGCCGAGTGGGCGGCGCGACAGAGGTAGGAACCGCGCACCCTGCACTCCGGGTGATCCGCACCTGATGCGGCGGTCCGTGGCGCAAGGTCCTCCCTCCCTCGTGCGTGGGCTCCCGGCCGCGTCGAGGCCGAGGCGGAGCGCACGTGACGCGGCGGAACCTGTGCGCTCGATGCGAGATCACGGCGCACACGCGCAAAAAAAGGGTTGACGATAAATAAGTAAGGGCTTATATGTTTGTCCATGCACGGTGCGGCCGCGGTCGAGGACAGGGTCTTCCGGGCGCTCGCGGATCCCAGCCGGCGGGCGATCTTCGAGTCGCTCACGCGCGGCGAGGCGGCGGTGAAGGACCTCACCGCGCGGTTCGACATCTCGCAGCCGGCGATCTCGCAGCACCTGGCCGCCCTGAAGGACGCCGGCCTCGTCCGCCACCGGCGCGAGGGGCGCTGCGCCTTCTACCGGGTCGATCCGCGCGGGATGAAGCCGCTCATCGACTGGATCGCGCACTACCGCGCGTTCTGGACGAAGCACATCGGCCGCCTCGAACGGCTGCTGGAGGGACTGGACGAATGACCTTCATCGACAAGACCGCGCGGTCGCAGACGGAGTCCATCGCGTTCGAGTGCGATCTGAACCACCCGCCGGAGAAGGTGTGGCGCGCCCTCACCAACCCCGTGCTGCTCGCGGAGTGGCTCCTGCCCGTCGTCGATCTCAAGCTCGAGCCCGGGGCGGCGTTCCTGTTCAAGACGCAGCCGCTGCCCGGCTGGGACGGAACCGTGAACTGCCGGCTCCTCGAGATCGAAGAGCGGAGGAAGCTCAGCTACGCATGGGTCGTCGGCGACATGGACACCGTCGTGACGTTCACGCTCACGCCCACGCCGTCGGGCACGCGCCTCACCCTCGTGCACTCGGGCTTCAAGCCGCACCAGAAGCAGAACTTCGGCGGCGCGCGCTACGGCTGGAACATGATGGGCGGGAAGCTCGTCGACCTGCTCGCGAGGATCTCATGAGCCGTCCGAGCATCGCGGCCCGCCGCATCCGATCCGTTTGGCACCCGACTCCGGAGGAGATCCCATGAGCTCGAACCACTGGGTTCGGCGAACCCACCGCTCGTTGTCCATCGCCTTCACGGTGGCCGTCCTCATCAACCTCGCCGCCCTGGGACGGGAGGAGCCTGCCGTCTGGGTGGGCCTCCTGGCGCTGCTTCCGCTCATCCTGCTCATGCTCACCGGCCTGCAGCTGTTCGCGGCGCCGTATGCCGCCAAGTGGCGCAGCGGGAAGAGGGGGACCCCGTGACGGGAGAGGCCGTGACGGCCGCTCGGCCACGCGGCCGCCCGACACTCCCCTCGCTGCCGACGGCGCACGCGGCCTCTCCGCCCTTGCCTTCGGGCGGGCGGGGCGGGAACATCCGCGAAACCCCCGTCGGCGCGCCTCCCGACGGGCCTTTCGATGACATACTCCCGGAGCGAACACGATGGCGAGCAAGACGTCCAGGAAGACGAAGGTCTCAAGGAGAGGCGCCAAGCGGGGCGCCGCGAAGCCGAAGCTCCTCTCGGGCGGCAACCCCCAGATCGCGAAGGCCGACGGCGACGCCGCCGTAAAGGCCTACATCGCGGCCATGCCCGGCTGGAAGCGCGACGTCGGGCGCCGTCTCGACGCGCTCATCGTCCGCAACGTCCCCGACGTCCGCAAGGCGGTCAGGTGGAACTCGCCCTTCTACGGCACCGAGGGCCACGGCTGGTTCCTGAGCTTCCACTGCATCACGAGATACATCAAGGTGAGCTTCTTCCGCGGCACGTCGCTCTCCCCCGTTCCCCCCGTCGAGTCCAGGAACCCGGGCACGCGCTACCTCCACATCCACGAGGACGGCCGGATCGACGAGGAGCTCCTCGCGAGCTGGATCCGGCAGGCATCCGAGCTTCCCGGCTGGGACGGGTTCAGCTGTTGACGCCACGGCGCGCCACGGCCCCCGGAGCCCCCTCGTTTCGCGATCCCGGCGCGCTCACGAATGCCGGTAGACGAACACGTTCCCGTCGGCGCTGTTGACGACCACGAACACCTTCAGCAAGGGAACGTAGCGCCACGCCCGTTCGTCCCGTTCCGCGCGGCCGCGGGCGGCGTCGTGTTGACGCCCGTCGTCGCGCGGGCGGTCCAGTGGAGCGTCGCGACGTCGAAGCCGTAGACCGTCGCGCCGCCGTTCCAGACGACGAGCTCCTCCGTCTGCGGGTCGAACGCCACGCCGGGGTAGTCGAACGCGTCCCCGGTCGGCCCCGTCCCGGTCGTCGTGGCGACCACGTGGTCCGCGTCGGGGTTGTCGAGGTCCCAGATGCGGACCTCGCCCGCCCCGAGCATCACGTACTTGTTCTCGACGGGGTCGATCTCGGCGTTCCTCGCGTAGCCGAGCCACTCGTTGAGCTCCGCGTACCGCGTCCACGTCGACGTCGCCGCGTCGAAGGCCGCGAGCACGGCCTCGCTGCCGTATGCCCCGTGCATCCACACGCGCCCGTCCGGGCCGACGGCCGAGGTCGCGACGCCGTAGCAGGGGCAATCCCCGTGCTGGGACCACGTCAGCGTGTCGAAGTCGAAGAGGTACGTCGTCCGGTCGCCGAACTGCCCCGACCACCAGAGCCCCGCGCCCCCCCCGGAGAAGAAGCGGTCCACCGCCGGCACGTACTCGAGGTAGTCGTACGTGTGGCGCGAGACCGGCGCGCCGTCGGGATGACGGACCCTGTCGAAGGGGTTCTGCTCCTCGCCGGGCGGGAACGTGCTGGGCTCGTTGATCCGCTTCCACGTGAACGACTTCATGCTGAACGCGTAGATCTCGTTCCCCGAGTAGTCGCCGTGGCCGCCGCCCCAGACGATCAGCCGGTCGCGCTTCATGTCGTACGCGCCCGAGCTCCACGCGCCGATCACGCTCCCGACGTTGCCCGCGGGCTCCGGGACGGGCGCGACGTCGCGGAGCTTCGTGTCCGGGATCTCGTACCACTCGCCGGGCTCGAGCGCCTGGATCGCCGCGAGCACGCCGCCCGGCGGGGGCTCCTCGTCCTGCCTCACCGTGCGCACGTCGATGCTCCTCGAACGGCTGCCGCCCGCGAAGAACGCCTCGACCGCGAGCTCGTGGCTGCCCTCGGCGACCGCGTCCGGGTCGAGGATCCACGAGAACGGCGCGTCGGCGTCGAGGAGCGCGAGCGCGCCGTCGAGCCGGAACTCGACCGACGTCACCGCGGCGCCCTCGACGGAGAGCGCGGTCGGCGCGGTGACGACCGCGCCGTCCGCGGGCACGAGGAACACGACGCCGGTGAAGGTCAGCGTCGCCGACATCGCGTGCTCGCCGTCGTCCCGGTGGGCGACGATCGTCACGACGTGGTCGCCGGAGTAGGCCGTCGCGTCGATCGTCCACTCGAAGGGCGCGGCCGTAACGTCGCCGACGACCGTGCCGTCGATGCCGAACGTGGCGCGCGAGATGCCGGAGCCCGCGACCGCGAGCCGGAGCGGCGCGTCGACCACCGTGCCGTCGGCCGGCAGCGTGAACCGCAGGGATCCGCCCCCGCCGCCCCCGCACGCCGCGACGACGAGAAGGCACACGAGCGCGGCAGTGCCGCGTCCGGCACGCATCATCAAGAGCCTCCGGCCGCCTCCGGGCGACCCGCATGGATCATCCCAGCATCGGCGGCGGGGTCTACGGGGCCGTGCCCTGCCCGCGGCCAAAGTGAGACCGCGCGCGCGGGGCGTCGCGGAGGCTGTCGAGAAAAAACGACGTGGGGGGGCGCGGGGGGCGGTCAGCGCTCGCGCTCGAGGCGGATCGCGCCGACCTCGAGGGTGCCGACGATCTCGCCCTCCTGCTTCTCCGCCCACGTGGCGCCCGTCGTGGGATGGACGAGCGTGACGTAGCCCTCCCTCTCGACGAGCAGCGCACGCACGGCGTCGTGCCCCGTGCCGCGGTGGCGGCTGATGACCCTGCCGTACCAGTTCGTGGTGTACGAGGTGCCGACCGCGACGACCATCTCGAAGGCGCCCTTCGCGTCGGTGCGGGCGAGCGCGGCCGTCGCGTAGGAGAGCCGGCCGTCCTCCGTTCGCCCGGTGGCCCCTTCCGCGATCCTCCGCCGCTGCGCGAGCTTCTCGTGGTCGTGCACGACGCCGGGGTCGAAGAGGGCGAGGACGGACGCGCCCTCGACCGGCGCGCCGGTCCCCGCGTCGACGAGCGCGCCCCGGACGCGGGCCGGCAGCCTGCCGCAGGCGAGCGAGCCGCCGAAGTTCGTCGCCGAGGCGAACACGAAGAGGACCGCGAGCGTCCCGAGCACCCCCGCGCCGAGGAGGATCCGCCGCACCCCGGGCATTCTAGGTGGCCATGTGGACACGGCGGCGGGATCGGCTAGGTTCTCGGATCATGCGGCGGCCCGCTGCCACCCTCCCCGTCCTCCTCCTCGCGGCCTGCGCCGGCGAGAAGGGGTTCGACGGCACCTTCGCCGGCGCCTACCAGGGCAACCCGGTGCTGCTCGTGCTCGAGGTCCAGGGCGCGAGCGCCTCGGGGACGATGGAGTGGGGGGGCGTCGAGGCGGTCGTCACCGGCGCCGTCGAGGGCAACCGGATCAAGGGCAGCGTGCGCGAGCCGCAGATGGGCGTCGAGGTGCCGTTCGACGGGACGCTCGACGGCGACACGATCGACTGGACCTACCACTACGTCCTGGCGGGGGAGAAGGTGCCGCTCACGCTGACGCGCACGAAGGCGGCGCCGCCGCGGATCGACCCGCAGCTCGTGGGCCGCTGGCGCGCCGCGGACGGCGGGGCCGCGTGCGTGCTCCATGCCGACGGCACCTTCGAGCGCGGGCCCGCCCGTGGCCGCTGGAAGTGCGAGGGCGCGGTCCTTCACACGCGCGCCGCAGGCACCGGCTGGGTCGTCTGGGGCCGCTACGTCGTCTCGGGCGGCGATCTCACGGTCTACGGCCCGAAGGACACGAAGGAGCTCTGGAGGAGGGAGTAGTCCGCATTCGGGTCTCGGGAGGCTTTCGCGTCCGCCCCCGGACCCCCTATACTTGCTCGATCGCGGCCGCGTGCCGCGAGGAGGGAACCCATGGCGAGTGCGGAGTACAAGCGGTTCGAGCAGCCCGACGAGCGTCGGACCTTCCCCAACGGCCACGCGGAGATCGTGAACATCGGCGGCGGCGTGGTGGGGCGGTTCATCTTCTACCCCGGCTGGCGCTGGTCGAACGACGTCATGCCGATCGCGAAGACGAGAAGCTGCGAGGCGCCGCACTTCCAGTACCACGTCGCCGGCCATCTCGCGATCCGCATGGACGACGGGACGGAGTTCGTCGCCGGGCCGGGCGACGTGAGCGCGCTGCCGTCCGGGCACGACGCCTGGGTCGTCGGCGACCAGCCCGCGGTCGTCGTCGACTGGTGCGGGGCCACGAGCTACGGCAGGCCCGCCGCCGAGGCGAAGGCGGCGGCTGCACCGAGGAGGAAGAAGGCCGCCGCCCGGAAGAAGACGGCGGCGAAGCCCAAGAAGAAGCGGAAGTAGCTCGGTCGCCGACGGGCCGGGGGGCGTTCACGCCCCCTTTACGCCCGCCTCCCGCAGGAACGCGCGCGTCGTCTCGTGCTGCGGGTCCGAAAAGACCCGCTCCGGCGGGCCGGACTCCACCACCCGGCCGCCCGCGAAGACGTGGACGGCATTCGCGACGCTCCTCGCGAAGTGCATCGAGTGCGTGACGACGATCATCGTCTGGCCCTGCTTCGCGAGGTCGGTCATGACGCCCAGCACCTCCGCGGCCATCACGGGGTCGAGCGCGGACGTCGGCTCGTCGAAGAGGATCGCCTTCGGGCGCATGAGGAGGGCGCGCGCGATCGCGACGCGCTGCTGCTGGCCGCCCGAGAGGTCCTTCGGATAGGCGTCCTCCCTCCCCGCGAGCCCCACCCTGCAAAGCATCTCGCGGGCGCGCGCCGCGGCGACGTCGCGCGGCTCGCCGAGGACGTGGACCGGCGCCTCGATGCAGTTCCCGAGCGCCGTCCGGTGCGGGAAGAGGTTGAACTGCTGGAAGACGAAGCCGACGGACTCGCGCACCGCCTGGAGCGTCCGCGCGTCGTGGGCCCGCGGCCCGAGCGTGAATCCGCTGACGCGCACCTCGCCCTCGTCGAACGCCTCGAGGCCGTTGATGCAGCGCAGGAAGGTGCTCTTGCCGCCGCCCGAGGGGCCGATCACCGCCGCCACCTCGCCCGCCTCCACGGAGAGCGATATCCCGGAGAGGACTTCGACGTGTCCGAATCGCTTGACGAGACCGAGGACCTCGATCATGCGGCCTCCAGCCCCCGCTCGAGCCGCCGCGACACGATCGAGAGCGGGTAGCTCATGAGCAGGTAGAGCGCGCCGGTCATGAGCATCAGCTCGACCGTCGCCTGCGTGCTTTGCGAGAGGACCGAGAACCGCTTCGTCAGCTCGATGATGGTCACGACGGAGCAGACCGACGTGTCCTTGAAGAGCGCGATGAAGTCGTTCACGACGGGCGGAACGACGATCCGCGCCGCCTGCGGCACCACGATCCGGCGGAGCGCGGTCAGGCGCGACATGCCGAGCGACAGCGCGGCCTCCATCTGCCCCTTCGGGACCGCCTGGATCCCCGCGCGGTAGATCTCCGACTCGTAGGCCGAGTAGTTGATCGCGAGGCCGAGGATCGCGCAGCCGAACGCGGGGATGTTCACGCCGAGCTCCGGAAGGAAGAAGAAGACGAAGTAGAGCTGGAGCATGAGCGGCGTGCCGCGCAGGAACTCCACGTAGAAGGCGAGCGGCGGGCGCAGCCAGCGCGGGCCGTAGATGCGGCCGAGCGCGATCAGGAGCCCCGTGGCGACCGCGAGGGGGAAGGAGACGAGCGAGAGGAGGACGGTGACGCCCGCCGCGCGGACGAGCTGCATCCCGTACGTCGTGACGACGGCCCACCCCCGCCTGCGCTCGCCCGCCCGGACCTCCCCGGCCGTCGCGTCCGTCCGCGCGGCCGCCTCGGAGAGCGCGGCCTTCTGGAACCCGTAGAACCGCCCGGTCTCGAGGATCGTCGCGAGCTGCTCCTGCTCCGGCGTCCAGATGCCGTACCTCCCGTAGATGCGCTCGAGCTCGCCGTTCCGGAAAAGCACGATCAGCGCCTCGTTGAGCCGGTTCACGAGCCGGTGGTCGCCCTCGCGCGCGTACATCACGTAGTAGCCGGGCGCGACCGGATCGCCGACCGGCCCGAGGCCGGGGAAGTGCGGAGCGTAGAAGCTCGCGATCGGCGTGTCCTGGAGCGTCGCGTCGAGGTTCCCCGTCTCCACGTGCTTCATCGCGTCGGTGTTGCCGTCGTACCCGACCACCTCGAGCGGCGCGCCCTCCTCCGCGAGCCTGAGCATGACCTCGTGCGCGGCGGACCCCGCGAGGCAGCCGACCTTCCGAGGCCCGCCGCTGCGGAGATCGTCCCACGATCGCAGCGTCCCCTTCCGCGCGAGCAGCTGCAGCGCGTAGACGTAGTAGGGCGCCGTCGCCTCCATCGCGAGCACGCGGTCGGGCGTCCACTCGTAGCCGTT
The DNA here is from genome assembly GCA_011525755.1 of Planctomycetaceae bacterium. Classification (GTDB taxonomy): domain Bacteria; phylum Planctomycetota; class PLA2; order PLA2; family PLA2; genus PLA2. The sequence goes on along the minus strand of WYBS01000180.1, from coordinate 9,599 downwards.
GAGCACGAGGTCCACCTTGTCCGCGCGCAGCATGTCCGGCAGCCGGTCCCACTGCCCCTGGACGAACTCCATCCGGATGCCGAGGTAGCGGCCGATGGCGTCGGCGAGGTCGACCTCGAAGCCCTGGAGCCGGTCCTCGTCGTCGCGGAACACGAAGGGCCCGCCGCCCTCCTCGTCGGCGCCCCAGCGGAGGACGCCCTTCTCGACCGCGCGGTCCCAGGTGTCTCCCGCGAAGGCCGTTGTCGCGAGGAGCGCGAGCGCAAGGAGTCTCATCGCGGGCGAGCGTAGCAGAAGGGGGTGAGGGGGCGCAGGGGGCAGGGGGGCGGCGCAGCGCGCGCCGGCAGACGAGGGCTACCCGAGCCGCAAGGTCCTCGTCGCCAGCGCCTCGAGGACGGGATCGTGCGTCGCCACGATGACCGTCCTTCCGGACGCGTGGAACTCGCGGAGCAGCGCGACGACCGCCTCGGCCGTCCCGCGGTCGAGGTCGGACGTCGGCTCATCGGCGAGGATCGCCTCGGGATCCGCCGCGAGCGCGCGCGCCACGCCGACCCGCTGCCGCTCGCCTCCCGAGAGCTCCTCGGGGCGCGCCGCGTCGCGGCCGACGATCCCCACGCGTTCGAGCAGCGCCTTCGCGAGGCGTCGCCGCTCGCGGGTCGGCACGCCGCGCGGCACGAGGGGGTAGGTGACGTTCTCCCAGAGCGGAAGCCGCTCGATCATCGGCGAGGACTGGAACACGATCCCCAGCCGGCGGCGCACGCGGGAGCGGTGGGGTTCCGAGGCGCCTCCCAGATCCTCGCCGTCGAAGAGCACGAGGCCGGACGTCGGCCGGTCGAGCGCGCCGAGGAGCGCGAGCAGCGTCGTCTTCCCCCGCCCCGAGGGCCCCGTGACGGCGAGGAACGCGCCGCGCTCGACCGCAAGCGAGATCCCGTCGAGCGCGCGCACGTCGCCCGTCGCCGAGCGGAAGACGCGGCATGCGTTCCTCGTCTCGAAGTGCGGCGTCATCGGAGCGCAAGCGCGGGCGCGGCCGTGGCCGCCCGCCAGGTGGAGTAGAGGGTTCCTGCGGAGACGATCGCGAACGAGACGACGAAGCCGAGGAGCGCCGGGACGGGCCCGAGGCGGAACGGCACGGGGAACCCCGGTGTCGCGGTCGCGCCGGGCAGGAAGATCCCTGCGATGCCGCTGCCGTCGAGGAGGTCGAGCCAGCCCCACGCGAGGAGCACCGCCGTCGACGCGCCGAGGAGCGAGAGGACGAGGCTCTCCACCATGGCCTGGAGGAGCACCTCGTCGGTCATCCAGCCGGTCGCCTTCATGAGTGCCGCCTCGCGCCGCCGTCCGGAGAGGCCGAGCCCCGCCGTGACCATGAGCAGCGGGATGAGGGCGGCGAACGCGAGCACGAAGTGGATCTGGAAGATCCCCTCGAGATGGCTCATCCCGCGCGGCAGGAGCGCGAACAGGTCGTCCCGCGTCGTGACGACGGGCGTCACCGGGCCCGGCTCCGCGCCTCGGGCCGCCTCGGCGGGCAAGCCCGCGCCCTCGGCGGGCAAGCCCGGCGGAGCCGGGGGGGCCGGGGGGCCGGATCCGGTCCCGCCGTGCGGTTGCCCCGGGGGTGGGAGCCGGCGCAGCGCGGCGACGACCGCGTCGCGGTAGCCGGGCTCGCAGGCGACGAGCAGGCTCGTCGCGAGCCCCTCCTGGTCGAAGATGTGCGCCGCCGTCTCGAAGGAGCAGAAGACGAGGTTCGCCTCCCACAGCGGGAGGTCCGAGCGGAAGACGCCGACGACCTTCGAGACGCGCTCGCCCGAGCGGCTCCGGTAGAAGGGCGGGATGCGCGCGCCGACGCCTGTCGACAGCCTCCTCGCGAGCTCCGCGCCGAGCACCAGCTCGTTTCCGGCGTCCGGCGCGAAGAGCCTTCCCTCGACGAAGCGGGCGCTGTCCGGCACACGCCCGGCGGGCACGCCGACGACGACCGCGGGGATGCGGTCGGCGCCGAGCGCCACCTCGCCCACGATCCGCGGGAAGACGTCGCGCACGCCGGGCACCGTTCGCACGGTCTCGATCATCGCGAGCGGGACGGGCGCGGGCCGGCCGAACCTCAGCCCCGTGACGTAGACGTCGGCACCGGCGCGGATCGAGGTGTCGGCGGCATCGGCGAGCCCGCGCGCGACGCCCGTGGCCGCCACGTAGGGCAGGAGCACCGCGACGAGGCAGAGGAGCGTCGCGCCGCTTCGCAGCGGATGGAGGAGCACGGCCACAAGGCCGGTGCGCGCGATCGCCGCGAGCTTCCGCATCGGGAGGTCGCTTAGCCTAACCGCCCCTCCCCGGAGCCCCTCCCCTTCTACCCGCCGGCGTGCGCCGGGCAGAAGAACGAGCCGAGCGGCACCGGCTCGTGGCGATGGGAGCACGCGCTCCCGTCCCGCGGGTCGAACGACGCGGCGCAGCGCGAGAGGTCGACCGCCGCGCCGAGGCCGAGCCCGCCGACGAGGCCCTGGAACTCGATGGCCTCGGCCGCCTGCGCGGGCTGCGAAGCGCGCGAGGCGAGAAGGACGACCGACGCCGCGACCGGGAGCGCGACCGCGGCCGCGAGGAGCAGCGCGGGTCCCCGCCCGCCGCACGTCACGGCTTCGCCTCGACGATCCGGTGCACGCGGCCGATCGCGGGCGCGTCGACCGCCTGCACGCGGCCCGAGGGCCAGCGGATCTCGCAGGAGTCCACGGACTTCGCGTCCCCGAGGCCGAAGTGGACCGTCTTCGTGGATTGCGAGAGGTAGCCGCCGGCCGCCTGCACCTGGGCGATCCTCATGCGCCCGTCCGCACGCAGCCGCACGACCGCGCCGATCGCGTCGCGGTTGCAGGCGGTGCCCTCGAGGCGGAACGCGATCCAGCTCCGCCTCGGCATCCGGTTCATGTAGAGGTGCGCCCGGTCGTTGAAGTTGTTGACCGCGAAGTCGGGCCGGCCGTCGCCGTCGAAGTCCGCGACGGCGACGCAGCGGCTGCTCTTCGTCGCCTCCCGGTCCTTCATGCGGAGGCCGAGCAGCGGCCCGCCGGGCGGCGGATCGAGGCCGACATCCTTCGCACGTTCCGTGAACGTGCCGTCGCCGTTGTTCCTCAGGTAGGCGTTGGGCCAGAACTCCCACGGATACCCCATGCCCGAGGCGAGGAAAACGTCTTCGAAGCCGTCGTTGTCGAAGTCCCCTACCCCCATCCCCCAGGGCCAGAACGTCTCGGTGCCGGTCTTCCCCGACGCCTCCTCGAATTTCCCGCCCCCGAGGTTCCGGTAGAGGCCGTTGCCGAAGAACGTCTTGTCGTACCGGATCCTCGCCTTCTCCGCGAAGACCTCCTCCCGCTTCTGCGCGCGGAAGTCCGGATCCTCGAGGTAGGGTCCGAAGAACTTCTCGTACTTGCGCTGCGGCTCGACGCGGGAGACGTCGTAGTCGTAGCCCGTCCACATGTCGGAATGCATGTCGACGACATAGAGGTCGAGCCTGCCGTCGCCGTCGTAGTCGAGGAGCCGCGAAGCGACGGCGCCCCACGGCGTCCGGCCGAGCGTCGCCTCGGTGACGTCCTCGAACCTGCCCTTCCCGTCGTTCCGGTAGAGCACGCTGCCGCCGAACATGTTGGTCACGATGAGATCCTGGTCCCCGTCCTCGTCGTAGTCGAACGCCGCGCAGTCGCCGCCCCAGCCGATGCCCTCGAGCCCCGCCTCGACGGTCGCGATCGAGAAGGTCCCGTCCCCGTTGTTCCGGTAGAAGACGTTTTTCTCCACCTCGCTGTCGAAGAGCTGCATCAATGTGCTCGCGCCCGTGTAGTACCGACCGATGGGCTCGAAGGTCTCGGTCGTCCACTTCGCCGTGTTCGAGAGGAAGAGGTCGAGGTCCCCGTCGCCGTCGGCGTCGAAGAACGTCGCGGCCTGGGAGTGCCCGACCCATGAAAGCCCCGCGTCCTTCGTGGCGTCCGTGAAGCGCCCGGTCCCGTCGTTCCGGAAGAAGGCGTTCCCGCCCCGCGTCGAGGTGACGAACAGATCCTCGTCGCCGTCGTTGTCGACGTCGCCGAAGGCCGCCGAGACGCAGATGCGGTCGTCCAGCGCGACGGGGCCGGCGGTCGCGGTGACGTCCGAGAACGTCCCGTCGCCGTTGTTCCGGTAGAGGGCGTTCGGGCCGAGCTGGTTCAGGAAGTAGAGGTCGTCATCGCCGTCGCCGTCGATGTCGGCCGCGGCGACGCCGCAGCCGTGGTCGTAGAAGTTGACCTTGAACTTCTCGCCCTGCTCGCCCGGGAGGAACTCCATCCGGAATGCGATCCCCGCCTCCCGGGCACGCTCCTCGAACCCGGATCCGCCTCCCGAGCCGGCTTGCGCCTTGTCGCTCTCGTTGCCGCCGCAGGCGGCGGCGAGCGCCAGGAGGAGCAGCGGTCCGGGGCGCCACGGGGGGCGCCCCGCCGCGCGAAGGGGGGCTTCAGTGCTGTTCCGTCGCATCCCGTACTCCCGCGCCTCCGAAGGGGCGCCCGCTTCCCGTGAGCACCCGCCCGCCGTGGGCGTGTGCGTGGCGCTCCGCGTCCTCCTTGCGCTCGAACACGCGGATCGCGTCGGGCGCGCCGTCGCTCACGTTGCCGAGCGTCCGGACGAACCACGCCGTGCGCGCGTCGATCGCCCTTCCCGAGACGCCGTCCGTCACGAGGACGAGGGCCGGCACGGCACGACGCAGCGCGATCCACGATTCGGCGCACGTCACCCCGCAGAAGGCGTGCGTCGCCCCGCCGTCCTCCGCGACGCGAACGCGGAACGCGGGATCGAGCGCGACGCCGTCCATCTCGCAGCGCTCCGGGTGCCCGCGGAGCCGCTCCGCGAGAAGCGGGAGCGCCGCGATCGCGAGGAGCAGGAGCGCGGCGGGGAGGTGGCGTCGAAGGTTCACGCGCGCACCATCAGGACGGCCGTCATGAGCAGCGAGCCGAGGTAGGAGAAGCGCGCCATGCGGAGGAGCGGGATCGAGACCGCCTCCCCCGCGCCCCCTCCTCTTCCTGCCCGGCGGGCGACGAGGGCCCAGCCGGCGCCGAATGCGCCGAGGACATGGAGAGCGATCCCGAAGAGCGTCTCCGGCATCCAGCGGACGAGGCAGTAGACGCAGTGGTGGTAGGGGAGGTGCAGGAACCACGGCGCCGCCACATCAACGAGGAAGACGAGGCCGAGCGGCAGCGAGAGGATCGCGCCTGCGGCGGACAGCGCGAGCCACGGACCCCCGCGCCGGATCGCGGCCGAGAGCGCGATCACGAGGCCCGTGCCGAGCGCGAGGAACGAGGCCGAGACGCCCGCCCTCTGCCCGGCGCCTGCCGCGACGAGCGGCCGGGACGTCCGCGGGGACTCCGCGACGGCCGCGTCGCCGCCGCAGCATCCCGCCGCGAGGGTCTTCTCCTGCTTCGGCACGAAGAAGTAGGCGGTCTCCACCGCACCGTCGGCGACGGCGAGGAGGCTGCAGAGCACGAGCGCCTTCAGCACGTGCCCCGTGAGCGCGCCGGTCCGGCCCCGCCGGTTCACGAGGTGGAGGACGAGCCAGGCCCCCGTGGCGAAGACGAGCAGCGGCTTCGTCACCGCGAGGATCCCGAGGAGGTGGGGGAGCGCCGCGGGGGCGCCGATGCTGCCCGTGCCGATCCGGGTGACGCCCTGGATGCACATGACGCCGGGCCACAGGGGGACATAGCTCTGGAGGACGAGGTAGAGGAGCGGCCACGAGGCCACGGCGAGGCCCGTCAGGGTGACGGAAGCGGCCACGAGCAGGTAGAAGCGCCCCTCGCCCTTCGCGTCGTCGCCGGCACGGCCGCGACGCCAGGCGCGAATCGCATGGACCCCTGCCACGAGCACGAAGATGCCCAAAGCAAGGCGGAGGATCGCAGCGAACGCGGCGACGACGGAAAAGGGATTGACGATCACCTGCTCTCGGAGTCGGGCGAGCAGCCCCAACAGCGCGGAGCGCACGTGCCACAGGCAAGGCTCGCGGGGCCCGCGGGGCCCGCAGCCGAACGCGCGCTTCTACATTAGCTCGTACGACAACCGCGCCTCGGCAGTTCCGGCAAAACGAAGTATCCGGCAACCACGTTGCTAGGGCGTCGACGGCTGGGCCGGGGGAGGAAGGTGCTCCGGTTTCAGGAAGAAGTAGTAGAGCCGCCCGAGCGACCGCTGTTCGCCGGCCAGCGACTCGGCGCCATCCCCGATGCCCATGAAGATGTCCGCGCGGCCGGGGGCGCGGATCGCGCCGCCCGTGTCCTGGTCCGCCATGAAACGCAGGACGTCGTGGCGCGCGGTGCCGCTCTTTAGACCGCGGGTCTCGACCAGCACGAGCCCGCCACGGGGGAAGATGCTCTTGTCGGTCGCGAGCGTCGTCATCTCCGTCACGGGGAAGCCCAGCGAGCCGGCGGGCCAGTCGCCCTCCTGCGCCTCGCGGAAGAAGACGAAGCTCTCGTTCCTCCGCATGAGCGCCTCCACGGCGGCGGGCTGCTGCGCGTAGACGCGCCGGATCGCCGTGAGTCCGCGCTCCTCGGGCCGGATCATTCCCGCATCGATCATCATCTGGCCGAGGCTCACGTACTCCCGGCCGTTCTTGCCGTGGTAGCCGACGTGCATGACCGTGCCGTCGTCGATCTCGATCCTCGCGGAGCCGTTCACGTGGACGATGAACGCGGCGAGCGGATTCTCGAGCCAGACGAGCTCCGTCCCCTCGAGCATCCCGGAGGACTCGATCTCCTCGCGCGTCGGGTAGGGTCCCCCGAGCGAGCCGTCCGCCTGCTTCCGGCCCAGAGGCTCCCCGGTCTGCTCGTCGGTCACGAGGTCGTCGGGGCGCCTGTAGATCGGCGACCGGTAGGTGTCCGTCCGCGTGCGGCTGCCCTTGAACACCGGCGCGTGGTAGCCCGTGAAGAAGACCGTCCCCTTGCCGTCGTAGCCGACGGATTCGTAGACGTCGAAGAGCTGCAGGAACTCCGAGACGAACTCCGGCGCGGGCAGGCCGCGGTCGAGGAGGCGCCGCATCTCGCGGACGCTCGCCTCGGCCTGCTCGTGCGTGATCCCCTCGATCGGGAACCATTGGACCGTCGATGGCTTCAGGAACCAGCGCTCGCTCCGCTCGAGGACCTCCGCCAGCCGCCCGTCACGTGCCTCGTAGGCCGCCCCGATCGGGACGAGGCTCGGGTCCCGGACCTTCCGGAGCGCATGCTCGCCCGGGCCCAGCGGGCGATCGTAGTCGGGGGGCTCCGGGGGCGGCGCCTTGCTCTTGCAGGCCGCGAGCGACGCGAGGAGGAGGAGGCCGAGGAGTCTCACGCGGAGAAGCGTAGGGGCGGGCGGGGACAGCGCAAGGTCCCGCCCTCACGCGAGCGCGCGGAGGACCGCCTCGCGGCCGTGCCGGCGGGATCCCCGGCCGCGAGCACGCGGGCCGGGGCGTGTCGCGGTACTCGATCACGAGATCAGCGGCGGCGAGCGGCCTCCGATAAGCGGAGATCTCCTCGACCGCAACCCCGAATCCGCGGAGGCCGAGCGCTCCGATCGCGCCGAGCCACGCCTCGCCGCAGCGGCACGAGGAGTCGCCCGTGGTGACGACGGCCACCGCCGGGGGGCATCGGGGTACTCACACCCGCGGCGGCGACGTTCCGCGCCCCTCTCCCCCCTCCCCGGGGCCCCTCCCCTTCCACCCGGGCGCGCCGTCGTCGATGGGGCGGTGGACCGCGCCGCCGTGCGCCCGGATCCCGATCATCCTCAGGAAGAGCGCCCGGCGGCCGATGGGGCGGCTCTTCCGCGGCGCGGGCACGAGCCGCGGCGCGATCGCCGCCACGGCCAGGCGCAGCGCGAGGCTCGCGGCGAAGACGACGCGAAAGCTCCCGTGCGCCGCGGCGAGAACCATGGCGCCGAGGAGCCCGCCGAGGAGCTGCATGGAGCCGTTGAGGACGTTCTGGAGCGCGAAGAGGTAGGGGCGCGTCCGCTTCGTGCTCGAGTCGAGCATCGTCGAGAAGTAGGCGACCTCGTAGCCCGCCCACGAGAAGCCCGAGAGCGCCTGCGCGGGCACGATCCACAGGAGGCCCTCCGCCCAGAGCCACGGCAGCGGGATCACCGCGACGATCAGCGCGGCGAGGGTGTAGACCTGCCGCGAGCCGTGGGCGTCGACGAGCCCTCCCCAGAGCGGCAGCAGGCAGAACTTCGCGGTGACGACGGTGACGCTCGACGCCATGTACTCGAGGTAGGAGAAGCGCAGATCCTCGAGCATGAAGGGGCCGAAGTAGGGCGACGCGACGTAGACCATGAGCTGGAGCAAGGCACCCGTGCCGAGCAGCCGCCACGCGCGGGAGCCGCGACTCGTCGCGAGGAAGCGGAGCGTCTGCGGCGCGTTCGTGAGCCCGCGGAACGGGAGCTCCGGGGAGGCGGCGAGGAGGAGGACCGACAGGAGGCGCGCCGCGGCCGCCACGAGGAAGACGAGGCGGAAGCCCGTGCCGCCCGCGCCGCTCGCGACCTCCCCGGCGGCGCCGGGCTCGAGGCGCTCGAGGAGGATGCCGCCGGCCACGAGTCCGATGCACGTGGCGAGGTGCACGAAACGGTTGCGGCGCGCGAAGTAGGTGCCGCGGATCCCCTTCGGGACGAGATCGCCGTACCAGGAGCTCCATGCGGTCCCGGCGGCCTGCCCGCACGCCTGGTAGAGGCACACGGCGCCGATCAGCAGTGGCGGGGAGGGCGAGCGCCGGAGCGCGAGGGCGAGGAGGATCACGACCTGGACGAACGCGGAGGCCACCACGACGCGTTTGCGGCCGCGGATGCGCGCGAGGAGCGCGAGCGCCGCGACGGAGCCCAGCGCGCCCGCGCAGAGGGGAAGCGTCACGACGAGGCCCTGCTGGAGGCGCGTCGCTCCGAGCCGCACGGCGTCGGCGAGGAAGTAGGTCTCGCCGAAGCCGACCATCAGGGCGTACGCCGCGCCATCGAGGACCGACAGTCGCATGGCGCGGACGGTCGTGTCCGGCGTCGTGGGCACGCGGCACTACGATAGCGGGGGAGGCGCTTTCCCGGACGCCCCCGCGCGGTACGCTTGAGGCGTGGCTGCGCGCATCGAGGGTCCGCCCCCCGGCCGGCGCGCCGCGGACGAGCTGCGGCTCAGGGCCGACGCCATCACGGCACGGCTCCTCTACTCGGACGAGCCCCGGGTCGATCTCGACATCGCGATCAACGACCTCCGGGACTTCGTCGAGTCCGCGCTCCCGGACCGGCTCTGGCTCTTCGACTGCATCTACGAGGCCCGGTGGCGGCGCCTCCGCGAGCAGGGCTGGGAGCATGAGCGGCCGGACTGGTAGCGCGTCCGCGGTCGTCGCGTGACGCGTCCTACGCCGGGCAAAAAAAAGGGCCGCCACCCGGGAGGGGTGGCGGCGCCGAGGGAAGACTTCCGGGGCCGGGTTGGCAGGCCGGGTTGGGCGCCGGCAAGCCGTGGCCCCAGGGTCTGTTATCCGTTGAACGAGTAGTTGACGTCCACGCGGTCCATGAAGGCGAACGGGCCGAGGGCTGCCTCGACCAGGTTGCCGTAGTCGAAGAGGGCGTCGATCCGGACGTAGGCGTCGCGGTTCGGGCCCGTCGGGTTGAGCTGGTCCATCGCG
>WYBS01000179.1 GCA_011525755.1 Planctomycetaceae bacterium | reverse complement strand
GCCTCGGCCGCGCGGAACGACTTCGCGAGCTCGAGGAAGCGCTCCCGCTCCTCGGCGACGATCGCCGAGGGGCCGGTCATCTTCATCGTGACCGTGCGGCCCCTTTCCTCGACGACGATCCCGAGCATCCGGTAGCCCTCGCGCGGCTCGGACTGCCCCATGCCCGCGAACGTGCCCTCGAGATCGACGAAGATCCCGCCCTGGCCGAGGAACGGGTGCTTCGCGAGGGCCGCGACGGCGGCCGGCGCGACGGGCTCGAGCCCCATCTGCTTCCGCCAGCGCAGGACGTTCGCGGCGATGCCGCCCTGCACGACGCTCAGGTAGCACTCGACCTCCGGGTCGCGCGCGAGCCGGAAGTCGACCTCGCGCATCTGGCCCGGCGGCTTCTGCTCGACCCAGCCCTCGGGCGTGGCCCACTCGAAGCCTCCCGATTGCGGCTGCGCCTGCCCGCCGTGCGGGTTGCTGCCGCCGTGCCCGTGGCCCGCGGCCATCATGCCGAAGCGCTGCGCGGTGCTCGCGGGCTGGAAGTCGGTGGTCGCCCCTTCCTCGCGGATCTCATGGATCGTCGGGTCGTCGCCGCAGCCGAAGAGGAGCGGGAGGATCGCGAGCGTCCCCCGTCCCAGCATTCGGCGGGCAGTGGTGTGGATAGGAAGTGTCAAAACCCCTCCGGCCGCAATGCGGCAAGACCTCTGGCCCCCCCCGGGGGGATCCCACGGCTGCCAGAGGGCAGCCACGGGGCGGGCGCCAAACCCTAGTACGGCACGGTCGGCGCCGCCGGCTGCCCCCCAGGGACGGGGCCGCCGGACATCCCGGACGAAAGCCGAGATCTAGCCTACCGCACATCCCGCGCCGACCAACATCGGCAGCCTGCGCGGAGGACCGAAAGGAGGGCCTGCGAGCCAGAATAGGTACCGGTTCCGGGCGGACGGCCACGTGCCCCGAATCCGCGGAGGGTGGGTGAAAATCCGCACCCCTAAAGCGATCCCCCGACCACGCCGATACCGCACGCGACATCTGGAGGGTTCCGCATGAGGTTCATCCCGAGGGCCATTGCCGCGGCGCTCGTGCTCGCAAGCGTGCCGGCCTGCTCGTTCGTCAACAACATGATCAAGGGGAAGACCGGCCCCGCCGACGTGGACGATCTCGTCGCCGCCGTCGAGAACGTCCAGAAGGAGCTCGACGTGTCGAAGGGCACCATGCTCGCGGCCGTCCAGGGGCTCCAGGCCATCACTGCGCCCGACTTCCAGGGCGACGCCGTGAAGGCGTACGAGCAGCTCGTCGACGTCGTCGAGAACTCGGAGGACCAGGCGGAGGACCTGCGCAAGAGCATCGAGAAGATGCAGGCCGAGGCGGTCCCGGTCTTCGACCAGTGGACGAAGGACCTCGAGGCCTACTCGAATCCGGAGATGCGCCAGCGCAGCCAGGCCCGCCTCTCCGCGGCGCGCGAGCGCTACGACGCGGTCGTGGCGGCGGTCGAGCCGGTCCTCGTCGAGTACGAGGCGATCAACCAGTCGTTCCGCGACCACGTGCTCTTCCTGAAGCACGACATGAACCCCGCGGCGCTCGCGACGATCCAGGACGACGTGCGCCGCATCGCGAAGGACGCGACGAGCCTCGACAGCCGGTTCAACGGCGGCCGCGCTGCGGCGACGGCGTACATCGAGTCCTCGGCGCAGCCCAAGGCCCCGGCGAAGACCGAGGAGAAGGCCGTCGCCGTAAAGGGTTCGTAATCCCCCGAGGGGACCGGCCGGGCGCGCCGGCGGGTCCCCTCGGAGCCTCGCCGGGGAACGCGCCGCGGCGAAGGCGGGCTCCCCCCGCTCCCCCCCTCCTTCCCGTGCCCGCAACGCTCAAGTTGCGCGGCGCGCCGGCCCGATACGGCAGTGTCGCTTCGCGCCTCGCGGCGCGATCCGCGTGAGGCTGCGGCCGCGGGCCCTCAACGACAACTGCCATGAGCTGGCCGCTCCTTTTCGCCCTCGTGTTCGGGCTCGGCTTCGCGCTGCTCGTCGTGCTCGCGCGCCGGGCGTCGCTCGCCCGCATGCGCTCGACCGTGCACGCGCGCGACCGCGCCGTCCGCTCCGGCGCGGCGAAGGCGCAGCTCCAGTACCCGGTCGTCGACCTCACGCGCTGCCTCGGCTGCGGCAAGTGCGTTGCCGCGTGTCCCGAGGAGGGCGTCCTCGACCTCGTGCACGGGCAGGCCGTCGTCGTGAACGGCGCGCGCTGCGTCGGCCACGCGCTCTGCGAGAAGGAGTGCCCGGTCAGCGCGATCACCGTGACGATCGGCGACCTCGCGGACCGGCGCGACGTGCCCGCGCTGACCGACGGCCTCGAGGCGGTCGGCTCGCCCGGCCTCTTCCTCGCGGGCGAGGTCACCGCGCACGCGCTCATCAAGACGGCGATCGAGCACGGCGTGGCCGTCGGCGCGGAGGTCGCGCGCCGCGTCGCCGAGGCGCCCGTCCCGGCGGCGACGTGGGGGGGGCGCGGGGGGGAGGACGACGCTCTCGACCTCGTCGTCGTCGGCACCGGGCCCGCGGGGCTCGCGTGCTCGCTCGAGGCGCAGCGGCAGGGGCTGCGCTTCGTCGCGATCGACCAGGCGAACGGCCCGGGCGGCACGGTCGCGAAGTATCCGCGCAGGAAGCTCGTGATGATGCAGCCGGTGGAGCTGCCGCTCCACGGCGTGCTCAGGGCGAGGACCTACACGAAGGAGGAGCTCGTCGAGCTGTGGGCCTCGATCGCCGAGCAGACCCGGCTCCCGATCGCCTACGACACCGTGCTCGAGGGGATCGGGCGCGACGGCGAGGGCCGCTACATGGTCCGCACGGACCGGGGCGACTATGTCGCGAGCCACGTCTGCGTCGCGGTCGGGCGGCGCGGCTCGCCGCGGAAGCTCGGCGTCCCCGGCGAGGAGCTCGACAAGGTCGCGTACAGCCTCATGGACGCGAACTCCTACCTCGGGCGGCGCGTGCTCGTGGTCGGCGGCGGCGACAGCGCGATCGAGGCGGCGGTCGCGCTCGCGGAGCAGCCTGACACGGACGTCACGATCTCCTACCGCAAGGAGGCGTTCTTCCGCATCCGCGCGAGGAACGAGGAGCGGATCCAGGAGCTTCTCCGCGCCGGCCGGGTGAAGGTGCTCTTCCGGAGCGAGGTGCGCGCGATCCGCCCGCGCGCGGTCGAGCTCGTCGTCCACGACCCCATGGGGCCGAAGGTCCGCTCGCTGCCGAACGACGACGTCTTCGTGATGGCCGGCGGCATCCCGCCGTTCGAGCTGCTCCGGAAGTCGGGCGTCTCGTTCGACCCGTCGCACCGCGCTCCCGTGACGCCGGTGACCGAGCAGGGGACGGGGATCCTCCGCGCGCTCGCCGTCGCGTTCCTGCTCTCGGTCTTCTCGCTCGCGTGGGCGCTCTGGCACGCGGACTACTACGGACTGGAGCCCGCGGAGCGCGCCGCGCACTGGAAGCACGCGCTGCTGCACCCCGCACGCGGCGCCGGGCTCTGGCTCGGCATCACGGCGGTCGCGCTGATCCTCGCGAACCTGCTCTACCTCGTGCGGCGCGCGCAGTGGCTCCGCGTGACGTTCGGCTCGCTCCAGGCGTGGATGTCCACGCACGTCGCGACCGGGATCCTCGCGCTCCTCTGCGCGATGATGCACGGCGCGATGCGGCCGGGCGACTCGCCGGGCGGCCACGCCTTCTGGGCGCTCGTCGTGCTCCTCGTGACGGGCGTGATCGGGCGCTACTTCTACGCCTACGTGCCGCGCGCGGCGAACGGCCGCGAGCTGGAGCTCGCCGAGGTGAAGGCGCAGCTCGGGGAGGTGGAGGAGGAGTGGGGCGAGGGCGAGCGGCGCTTCCGCGAGCACGCGCGCATGGAGATCCACGCCCTGATCGAGGCGCGGCAGTGGAGGGCCTCCTTCCTCGGCCGCGTCCTCGCGCTGTTCCGGGGCCAGAGGGATCTCCACGACACGCTGCGCCGGCTCGAGGGGGAGGGGCGCGGGGAGGGGGTGCCCGACGGGCAGATCCGCGGGACGCTCGACCTTGCCCGCCGTGCGCACCGGACCGCGCTCATGGCCGCGCACTACGAGGATCTCCGCGCCATCCTCGGGACATGGCGCTACCTCCACCGCTGGATCGCGCTGCTGATGGTGCTCCTCGTGATCCTGCACGTCGCGCACGCGTTCCTCTACGGCGCGCTCTTCCTCGACGGGGGCTCGCGATGACGTTCCGGAGCCCGCGCGCCTGGATCGCGATCACGAGCGCCGCGATCGTCCTCTACCTCGGCGTCGGGTACGTGAGCCGCACCTCCCCCGGGCCCCTCGCGACCGTGCACGAGCGGGAGAAGAAGCTCACGGGCATCGGGAGCTGCTCGAACTGCCACGGCGGCTGGCTCGGCAGCATGACGGACTCCTGCGTCGAGTGCCACGCCGACATCGGCAAGCAGCTCGAGGAGCGCGGCGGACTCCACGGCACGCTGAAGCCGGAGCTCGCGAGGGAGTGCGCGCGCTGCCACAGCGACCACCGGGGGCTCGGGTTCGCGATGGTCAACAAGCTGAGCTTCGCCGAGGCGGGTGTCCCGGATCGCAGCAAGTTCGACCACCGGAAGATCGGCTACGACATGCGCGGGAAGCACCTGGAAGAGACCTGCGACAAGTGCCACAAGAACGCCGACGCGGCCGTGCTTCCCGAGGGGGGCAAGCGATTCCTCGGCCTCACGCAGGACTGCGCGGCCTGCCACGAGGATGTCCACAAGGGGACGATGGGGCAGCGGTGCGCGACGTGCCACGGCCAGGAGGCGTGGGATAGGCTCCACTCGGAGGGGCACGAGAAGCACTTGGCGCTCGTCGGAGGGCACGGGGACGTCGCCTGCCGCACCTGCCATGCGGAGGGGGACCCGATCCACTCGCTCGAGGCGATCGGGGCGGGCCGCGAGCTCTTCGCGCGCGACTGCCAGCACTGCCACGAGTCGCCGCATCGCGGGGAGTTCACGGACGGCGTCGCGCTCCTCGTCTCGAAGGCGCCCGGGGAGGGTTGCATCGCGTGCCACGTCGCGGAGCACGTCGCGTTCAAGGACGAGAGCCACAAGCGGATGCCCGCGGCCCGGCACGCCTGCTCGGGCTTCCCGCTCACGGCACCCCACGACAACGTCGCGTGCGAGAAGTGCCACGCGGCGCCCGAGGGCCAGGAGGACACCTTCGCGGCGCGCTATCCCGGCCGCGCCGAGGGCGACTGCAAGGCCTGCCACGAGGACGTCCATCGCGGCCAGTTCGCCGAGGGGCCCTTCGCGGCCGAGGGCTGCGTCGGCTGCCACGACCGGCAGCACTGGGAGCCCCCCGCGTTCGACGTGAGGAAGCACGAGCGCGCGAAGCTCCCGCTCACGGGCCGCCACGCGACGATCGAGTGCAACGAGTGCCACGAGAGGCCGGAGGAGACGAAGCCCCGGGTCTTCCGCGGCACGCCCGCCATCTGCGACGCATGCCACGAGGACGCGCACCAGGGGTACTTCGGGCGCTTCGCGAAGGAGCTCTCGAAGGACCCGGCCGGCACCTGCGCGCGCTGCCACATGACGACCGCGTTCAAGGACGTGCCGGCCGAGGGCTTCGACCACAAGCGCTGGACCGCGTTCCCGCTCGAGGGCGCGCACGCCCAGAGCTCCTGCGAGAGCTGCCACCGGCGGAGCGAGAAGCCCGATCCGAAGGGCCGCACGTTCGGCTGGATCGAGAAGCGGTACGGCAAGGTCAAGGGTTGCGTCACGTGCCACGCGGACCCGCACCGCGGCGAGTTCGACCGGGAGGGGCTGCCCTCGAGGGTCGATGGCAGGGAGGGGTGCGTGCGCTGCCACGTGGAGACATCCTTCCGCACGTTCCCGAAAGGCTTCGACCACGGGGCGTGGACGGGCTTCGTCCTCGACGGGAAGCACGCGGCCACGGGCTGCTCGTCCTGCCACGCGCCGCTGCGCAAGGCGGACAGGTTCGGGCGCACGTGGGGGCGGGCGAAGAGCTCGGCCTGCGCCGACTGCCACGCGGACCCGCACGCCGGCCAGTTCCTGATCGACGGCTCCATCGACTGCCGCCGCTGCCACCGGAGCGCCGAGGGATTCAAGGACCTCGCGTTCCGGCACAACTTCGACTCGCGCTTCGCCCTCGGGAGGGCGCACGCCAACGTCGCGTGCGACAAGTGCCACAAGCCGGAGCGGATCGGCGACGCCGTCGTGATCCGGTACCGGCCGGTCCCGAGGGAGTGCGCGGACTGCCACACCCCGGACGAGCTGCTCCGGGCCAGGGGGAGGGACAGGTGAGCAACGACACGAATCGACGGGGTTCCTCGGCACCTCCCCGTTCCCTTTCGGGGGCGCTCCTCGCGCTCCTCCTTTGCGCCGCCGCGTTCGCGCAGGACCGTGCCCTCGAGCGCGTCGAGCTGCGCGTCAGCTCCATCGGCACCGACGCCGCGGTCACGATCGACCGGGGCCGGTCCGACGGCCTCGCCGTCGGCGACCGCGTCCTCTTCTACCCCGTCGGCGGCGGCACCTACACCGGCACCGTGCTGAGCGTGGACGACCGGAGCGCGGTCGTCGAGCTGCACGACCGCACCTTCGTGCCCGCGGCCGGCACGCGCGGCGAGGTGCTCATCCCCCTGGAGCGGCTCGCGCGCGAGGAGCGCGCGAAGGAGGAGGATGCGGCGAAGCCCGTCCCGGAGCACCCGCCGTGGGAGAACAAGGACGAGGGCTTCACGCCGGACAAGCCGCTGCTCGCGAAGATGAAGCCCCTGCGCCCCGAGGAGCGGCCGGGGCGGCTGTCGGGCCGCGCCTACTTCGTCGGCGAGGCGATCCAGGGCAGCGAGGCCGACCTCGACAGCATGTCGCTGCGCGGCGGTTTCGACGCGCTCTACGAGAACCTCATGGGGACGGGCGGCGACCTGAGGGTGAACGCCGAGCTCGACTACTTCACGAACGTGGACGACAACGAGGACATGAACCTCCTCGTCCGATGGTTCTCCTATGTGCACGGCGGCAACCGCTTCGCGTCCACGCGCTGGGAGGTCGGCCGGTTCCTCCAGTACGGGATGCCGGAGTTCGAGATCCTCGACGGCCTCGAGTGGGGCCACCGGCGCACCAACGGCCACCGGTACGGCGCGAGCGTCGGGTACATGCCCGAGCTCGACCAGGACTTCCAGCCGCTCATCGACTTCCAGGCCGCGGCCTACTACCAGTGGGTCTCCGGGCCGCGCGAGGAGCTCACGGTGACCGTGGGCTTCCAGCAGACGTGGCACCAGGGCGACCTCGACCGCGACCTCCTCGTCGTGAAGTTCCGCCGCATGCCCATGAACGGGTGGGACTTCACGGGCTCGGTCTGGCTCGACTTCTACACGAACGACGACAACATCAAGAACGGCGTGGACGTGACGCAGGCCCTGCTCACGGCCAACAAGCGCTACCTCGACGGCAGCGGCTTCACGGTCACCTACCAGCACCTCGAGTACCCGGACATCCTGCGGCAGGGCGAGTTCACGCCGATCACGGCCGCGGAGATCGCGGACAACCGCACGGACAAGCTCGCCGCGAACTTCTGGTGGTGGATGCGCGAGGGCGCGCAGGTCCACGGCCACGTGAGCGGCTGGATCGACGAGCAGGACGAGGGCGGCGCCGCGGAGCTCGGGTTCGAGGTGCGCGATCTCCTCGTGCGGAACAGCCGCTTCGACATCACCGGGTTCGGCGGGATCGGCACCCACGAGTACACGGGCGGCGGTCGCATCTCGTACGGCCTCTACGAGGCGCGCGGGTACTGGGAGATCTTCTACGAGTACTCCCTGCACCACGAGTACGCCTTCCCCGACAACCTCGACGACATCCAGCAGCACAGGATCCGCGTGAGCGGAGGCCTCTACCTGCCGTCCGGCTTCGACATCTCCTTCTACGTGGAGACGCGGGTCTGGGACGTGGAGTTCACCTGGGTCCTGGGGCTGACGCTCCAGAAGAGCTTCTGAGGGAGGTTCCCGTGCGATTCCTCCGGACACATCCCTTCGCCCTCGCCATCGGGCTCGCGGTCGTCGTCACGGCCTGCGTCACCCGCGCCCCCAACAGCGGCGCGGTCCACCGCTGGTGGGCGGGGTTCGGCCCGGTCGTCGCCCACGACACGTTCCCCGCCGACTGCCAGCTCTGCCACGTCAGCGACCGCTGGGACGAGGTGAAGGTGGACTTCCGCTTCGACCATGAGGCGGAGACGGGTTATCCGCTCGTCGGCGCGCACGGGCAGGCGCGCTGCCTGCGCTGCCACAACGACCGCGGCCCCGTCTCCGTCTTCAACTCGCGCGGCTGCGCCGGATGCCACGAGGACATCCACAACGGGGATCTCGGCCCGAACTGCACGAGCTGCCACCAGCAGAACACCTGGGTGCCGATCCGGCAGATCGAGATGCACAACCGCACGCGCTTCCCGCTCACCGGCGCGCACCTCGAGACCGCGTGCCACCTCTGCCACCCCGGGGCACGCGTCGGCAACTTCATGCCCACCGACACCGAGTGCCTCACGTGCCACCAGCGCGACCTCGCGGCCGCGCTCAACCCGCCGCATCTCACGCTGGGCTGGGTGAACAACTGCCAGAAGTGCCACATCACGACGAGGTGGGAGCACGCCCAGGTGAACCCGGCGTTCGGCGCGCAGAAGGCGAAGTAAGGCTCCCTCGGGGGCGCGGGGCGCGCGTCCGGAGCGAAGGTCGGCGCCATTCGGGGTCCTTTCCCGGTTGAGCCGCCCCGCCGCCCGTGCCGATCCGTGTCGGCGCGCCGGCCGCGCGGTGTCCCGTCCCGAGACGCGCGCAACAGGGACGCTGCGCGGTGGTGCACGTTTGCCGTGCGTGCAACGGAGTGATAGCCAGAAGGATGGAGAACGCCTCTCGCGACCGGAGCGGTCCGGCGCGGAGGACGGGGGTAGAAGCTGTGAACACGAGACGCCATCTGCTCGGCGCTGCCGCGCTTGTTCTGGGGCTTGTCGCGGGGTGCGGCGAGTCCTCGGCCCGGAGTAGTACCGGGAACAACACCGCCGAGTCCTGCATGCGGTGCCACAACGCCTCCGGCGACAACGACTACGGCGGGCCGGGCCTCGAGAACCCCCACCCGTTCCCCGGCGCGGAGAGCCTGCTCTGCACGACCTGCCACGGCGGCAACCCGCTCGGGGAGACGGTCGAGGCCGCGCACATCCCGCCGCCTCCCCAGATCGGCGACCGCGAGTTCCAGGACAACAACGCGCTTGCGTTCTTCAACCGGACGACGCTCGCGGGCATCGACAAGTTCCCGGACTACACGGTCGACGGCAAGACCTACACGGGCATCGACTACCTCCAGTTCATCAACCCCGGCGACCTGCGCGTCGTGACCCTCGGCCGCTCGTGCGGCCAGTGCCACGAGTCGCACGTGGACGCCGTCTCGGCGTCCCCGCTCGCGACGCAGGTCGGCATCTTCTCCGGCGCGATGTTCGCCGCCGGGATCGAGAACCGGGTCGCCGCGCGCCAAGGCGTCCAGGAGGACACGCTCGCCGACGTCGGCTTCCGCGACGTCGCGGACGCATCGTTCGACCCGAACGTGACGGGCGCCGTCGCGTCGCTCTCCGAGTTCCCGGTCTACAGCCGCCGCGGCGACACCAACGGCATCTTCCGCAACAACGACTACGACTTCGACGAGCTGCCCGCCGGGCTCGACGCGCAGGGCCGCGCGATCCTCGGCACGCCGCTCGCGGACCTCTACCACGAGATGGTCGCGTTCACGTGCGGCGACTGCCACCTCGGCAGCGCCGGCGCGAACAACCGGTACGGCGACTTCCGCTCCTCGGGCTGCACGGCGTGCCACATGCCGTACGCCCTCGACGGCCGGAGCGGCAGCCGCGATCTCAACGTGCCCAAGAACGAGCCCGCCGACCCGGACGCGATCAACGACGGAGAGCGGTCGCACGTGCGTGCGCACCGGATCATGAGCAAGTACCAGACGCTCTCGAACGGCGTCACGATCCAGGGCATCGACGACTACGCCTGCGCGGGCTGCCACCAGGGCTCGAACCGCATGGTCATGCAGTACTGGGGCATCCGCCTCGACCAGAACCAGGACCTGCGGAACCGGTTCCAGTACCCGGCGAACCCGGTGACGTTCCGGAACACGACCAACGACGAGCGCCTCTTCGACGACCGGGTGGACAACGACACGTTCAACGGCCGCAACCGCTTCCAGTACATCCTCGAGGAGGACTACGACGGCGACGGCCGCGACGACACGCCCGAGGACGTCCACTACGAGGCGGGGATGGGCTGCATCGACTGCCACGGGAGCTTCGACCTCCACGGCAGCCTCTCCGATCCGAAGCTCGTGAGCCGCATGGAGCAGCACGTCGCGATCCAGTGCGAGAACTGCCACGGCACCGTGGATGCGTACGCGACGACCGTCGCCGGCACGGACGCGGCGGGCAACCCCGCGAACTTCGCCGTGGACAGCGCGGGCAACCGCCTGAAGCACGTCGTGCGCGAGGCGGACGGCCGCTACATCCTCACGAGCCGGCTCGACGGCCGCCGCCACTACATCCGGCAGACGCGCGACGTCGTGGTCGACACCGGCGCGACGGATCTCGCCGGGCAGCCGGTCTACAGCGTCAATGCCTCCTATGCGATGGGCCGCGACGACGACACGGACAGCAACGGCATCGGCCCGAAGCAGGCGGGGCTCGCCTCGACCGGCTTCCAGCATTCCGACAGCATGGACTGCGCCTCGTGCCACTCCGCGTGGTCGAACAGCTGCGTCGGCTGCCACCTGAAGGGCGAGTACGACGAGGGCAACCGCTTCAGCAACATCACGGGCGAGCGGATCGTCTTCAACCAGGCGAACGCGGACTTCACCTACCAGTCGCCGGTCTACTTCCAGCTCGGCGTGAACACGCGCCACAAGGTCACGCAGGTCGCGGCGAACACGAAGGTCTTCTTCCAGTGGATCGACCGCAACAACGACGCGTCGCAGATCTTCGCCTTCAGCGATCGCAACGGGCTCGGCAACGACCCGGCGACGCCCTTCCCGGCGCTCGGCTGCAACGCCGAGATGCAGCACTCGATCCGCGGCCGCGTGACGGCGACCCAGGAGGGCCCCCGCTACTGCGTCGCGTGCCACCTGACGACCGAGG
>WYBS01000178.1 GCA_011525755.1 Planctomycetaceae bacterium | reverse complement strand
GCCGCCCGTGACGGCGTACGGGATCCCGGCCCTCTCGAGGGCGGCGGCCGCACGCAGCAGGCGAGCCCGGACCTTCTCCACGGCGCCGATGATCCTCTCCCAGGAGACTGCGGCGATCTTGACCTTGGACATACCGTCCAAGCCTATCCTACCCGGCCCGCCGATCCGGGAGCGCCATCGGGCCGCCCCCGGACCCCCCAAGGACTCGCCCCGCGGCTACTGCTGCTCGAGCGCCGCGGCGATCAGGCAGCCGCGGACGACCGAGGTCAGCGCGTCGTTCGCGCGGCGCACGCCCGCGATCTTCAGCGGGAACTCGACCTTCTTCAGCTCCTGCGCGAAGACCTCGACGAACCCGCCGACGAGGCTCGTGCCGCCCGCGACGACGATCTCGACCGGCTCGTGGAACGACGGCACGTCCTGCGCGAGCGAGAAGCGGTGCGCGAGGTTCCGGAGCACGTACTCGATCAGGTTCCGGTAGTAGAGGACGATCGCCTCCTCCTCGCGGTTGCGCGGCTCGGCGAGGTTCACGCCCTCGCTCTCCTTCAGGTCGCACGCGCGCGTGCGCGACATGCCCATCACCTTCGCCACGTGCTCGTCGATCCAGTCGCCGCCGCGGCTCACGCTGAACGTGACCGCCGGGATCGTGCGGTAGGCGACGCAGACGTTGAACATGCCGCCGCCGCAGGAGACGCCGATGCCGGTGAAGTCCTTCTCCGCGAGTTCCGCGTAGACGACCGCGTGGCCCTCGTTGATGGGGTGCGGCTCGTAGCCGAGCTTCCGGAGGAGGCTCTCGATCACGCCCTGGTGGTAGATGGTGTCGTTCTCGCGATCGATGGAGGGCGCGGGAACCGAGAAGTAGACGGGCTCGTTCTCGACCGTGCGCGGGCCGACGAGACGCTCCACGATGAAGCGGAGCATCGGGATCGCGTCCTGCTCGCGCGGCGAGAGGAAGCCGTCCATCATCGGCCGGCGCACCTCGCTGCCGAACATGTTCGCGAGGTCGAAGGAGGAGTTGCCGAGGACGAAGAGCCGGTCGCGGTGCGACACGTACGGCACGCTCAGCCGCGTGAGCATGGCGCGGTTGCGCTGCACGTTCGCCGGGACCTCGAGGAACATGTTGCGCTCGCGCTTGACGATGACCTTGCCGTCCTTGCGGCGCACCGCGGAGAGCAGGTTCGCGGTGCCGACGTCGAGGCCCTTGCCCGGCTGCAGGTCCGTGGCGGGCTTCGGCCCGCCCGCGGGAACCGCGGCGGGAAGCGCGTCGGTGTCGATGTCGTCGTTGCCGAATTCGATTCGCTGCGGGTCGATCGCCATGATTGCCCTCTCTCCTTTTTCTCTCTCCTACGGCGCGGGCGCCGCCTCTTCCGCGTCGCCCTCGCCGAGCGCCTTGTCCTTGAGGCGCTTCAGCCGGTCCAGACTGTCCTCGATCCCCGCCTTCGCGGTGGAGGCCTCCACCTCGAGGCGGGAGAGGTTCGAATCCATCTCGTCCGCGCGGTCGAAGATCCGCGCGAGCATCGCGTCGGTCGCCTCGACCGGGCGGTCGAGCGGCCGCGCGGTCGCGAGGTGGAGCGTCTTCGACACGCTGTCGAGCGTCCTCTTGAGCCCCTCCTCGAAGCGGCTCTCGAGATGCTCTGTGCTCGCCGCCTCGCGCTCGGAGAGCCGGGCGAGCAGCGTTTCGACCGTCTCGTTCGAGGCGCCCGACTTGAGGAGCGCCTTCATCTCGAGGAGCTCGGAGCGGAGCTCCTCCACGCCCGCGGCGGCGCGCTGCTCCGTCTGCGCGGTGAGCCCGCGCAGCAGGTCGCGGAGGCCATGCACCTCCGCGGCCCGCTCCTCGAGCCCCTTCCGGAGGTCCTCGATCAGCTCCGCGTCGCGCCGCACGTGCGCCGCGAGGCGTTCGATCTCCTGGTCGTAGGAGAGGATCGTCTCGCGCGCGTTGCCGAGCCGCTTCTCCTGGCGCTTCGCCACGGAGGCGGACTTCCGGACCGCCTGCTCGAGCGCCACGATGCGGGCCGCCTGGCTCTTGATCATCTCGCGCTGCTGGTCGGCGAGCGCCTCCGCGTCGGCCTGGATCCGCGCGACGCGCTGGAACTGCTCGTTCGCCTCCTGCACGAGGCGCTCGCGGTCCACGTCGGCGAGCTCGCCGGCGCGGCGCGCGATGGCCTTCTCGACGACCGCCTCGATGAGCGCGAGCGTCTTCTCGGCGGAGATGATGCGCACGTGGCTCTTGCCGGCGGCGGCGAGCTCGCCGAGCGCGACGCGCTGGGTGTTCCTCTCGATCACCTCGGCGACGCGGTCGCGGTCCTCGGGCTTCATAAGGCCCACGAAGGGTAACCGAAGTGCCGCCAACCGTTGGATAGGGTGATTTGCCGATCCCCAGGGGCAGCGCGCCTCCCCGGCGGGGATTTTGGACGTTCCTCGGGGGGGCTCCGGGGGCCGGCATCCCCCCCCGAGCCCCCCCCGAGCCCCTCCCCGGGCGGCTAGGCGTTCTCCATCATCCGGTCGATCGCCCGGCGCGCCCGCGACGCGATGGGCTCCTCCACCCGCACCTCGTAGACCATGTCCCGGAGGGAGCGGTAGAGCTTCGGCAGGGTGATCGTCTTCATGTACTCGCAGATCGCGTCGGCACGGAGCGGCACGTACTCCTTGTCGGGATTCTCCTTCCTGAGGCGGTGGATCATCCCCACCTCGGTCCCGATCAGGTCGGTCCTCTCCTTGCACGTGCGCACGTGCTTCACCATGCCGCCGGTCGAGAGGATGTGCGTCCGGTCCTTCGGCAGCTCGCCGTCCGCGAGCGCGGTCATGCACTGGGAGACGCAGCCGCACTCCGGGTGGAGCAGGAGGTGCGCGGCCGGGTGCTCGTCCATCCGCGCGCGCACGTCCTCGGGGCGGATGCCCGCGTGGACGTGGCACTCCCCCATCCAGAGGTGGATCTTCCGCCCGGTCGTCGCGCGGAGCCAGAGGCCGAGGAACATGTCGGGGAGGAAGAGGATCTCCTTCCCCTCGGGCACGGCGCGGACCACCTGCGCCGCGTTCGACGACGTGCAGCAGTAGTCGACCTCGGCCTTCACCGCCGCGCTCGTGTTCACGTAGGCGACGATCACGTGGTCCGGGTGCTCCCTCCGCCACTTCCTGACCTGCTCCGCCGTCACCGTGTCGGCGAGCGAGCAGCCGGCCATCGGGTCGGGGATGAGCACCTTCTTCTCCGGCGAGAGGATCGCCGCGGTCTCGGCCATGAAGTGGACGCCGCAGAAGACGATCAGCGGCGCGTCGGTCGCGGCGGCCTGCTGCGAGAGCTGGAGGGAGTCGCCGACGAAGTCCGCGATGTCCTGGATGGGTCCGATCTCGTAGTTGTGCGAGAGGATCACGGCCTCGCGCTTGCGCTTGAGGTCGCGGATCCGCGAGATCAGCTCGTCCTGCGAGAGGCGCGCGATCTCCGGGTCCGCCGCGACGGCACGGGTCGCGGGCGTGTCCACGACGGTGGGGCGCGGGTGGCGCCCGGGATCGAAGGTGAGCTCCTCGGCCACGCCCCTATCGTACGGGGGCTACGAAGCGCGCGAGAGGGCGAAGTTGCGGATGGTCCGGAGCTTCGCGCGGGCGCGACGGATGGCGCGCATCTCGTCGTCGGTCGCGGCGGCGGCGTAGCAGCGGACGAGCGCGCGGGCGCGGAGCCGGTAGGCCTGCATCACGTCGCCGCGCCCCGCGGCCGGCGCGAGGCCGAGGAATGCGCGCGCGCCCTTGTCGTCGAGCTCGCCCGCCTCGGTGCGCGCGAGCTTCGAGAGGAACCGGTGCCCGTCGGGACCCGGCAGGTCGCCGTGCCAGCCCGGGCGGTCCGGGAGCCCGAGCGCGGCGTCGCGCGCGAGGACGAGTTCGCGCAGATCCTCGCGGTAGCGGTCCTTCAACCAGACGCGCGGCGCGGTCATGAGCTGGGTCTTCAGCGGCAGTGCTTCGCGCCGGTAGGCGCGACGGACCTGCGCCGGCCCCGCGTCGGGGGGCAGCCCGAGACGGCTGAATGCCTGCTCGCGAGTCAACACTACGATTCTATCGGCTGGGTCCCGGGGTGGGAACAGGAGGCACCGGGCCCGTCGAGGGCACGGTGCCGAGGAGGCGCCGGCGGTCCCGCCGAGGACAGGGGTCGATGAGGGGGCTCCGTGGGCCCTTCGGCGAGGCGCCGGGCGAGGAGGGTGAGGAAGAGCAGGAGCATGGCGGCGGCGGAACCGACGAGGACCGTCCGCCGGCCCCACGGCGGCCCGGTGAGGGCAAGCGCTCCGACGACGACGAAGGCGAGGGCGACGACGACGGCAGCCACGAGCGCCCCCGTGCGCAGCGCGTCCCTTCGCGTGAGGCACGCGAGGACGCCGAACAGCGCGGCGAGCATGATCCCGGGCCACGCGAGCACCCCCTCCCGCCACCCGAGCACGACAGCCGCGGCGAGCGTGAGCAGCGCCGTCGCCCAGAGCGGGATCGCGGCGCGCCGGAGCCGGGCGGCGCGGGCCGGATCCGCGGGCGGACGGGACGCCGCGTCCGAGGCGAGGTACGCCCGCGCGTCGACGACCGCGAGGAAGAGCGCTGCTGCCCCCGGAACGGCTGCGGCTGCGGCGAGCGCGGTCTCGCCTTCCGCCCCCCACGCGACGACGGCCATCGACCAGAAGAACGCGGCCTGGGGACCGCTCGCCTGGGTGTCGGCGTGATGACGCCAGCGCCACCGACGCCACGACAATCCGAGAGCAAGCACGAACAGCGGCCCCAAGTGCGGCATGGTTCCGCGCACTGCCCAAAGCACGACGCCGGTCACAGAGACAAGCACCGCCCCGAAGAGGAGCACGGCCTCGGCCGCGGAACGGGCGCGCGACACGCCGCCATCCTATCCGCCCCGCTGGTAGCCTGTGGCCGCGATGTACACGGTCTTCGGCGCCGGCTCCATCGGCACCGTCCTCGCCGGCCTCCTCGCGGACGCGGGCGTCCCGGTCGCGATCGCCGGGCGCCACGCTGTCGAGCGGCTCCGCCTCGAGGGCGACGACGAGACCGTCGAGGCGAAGGTCCCGGTCGTCGCGGAGCCCCTTGGCACGATCCTCCTCTGCGTCCACGGGCCGGACGTCTTCGACCTCTGCCCGCTCTGGAAGGGCCGCACGGTCGTCACCTTCCAGAACGGCGTCAGGGCCGAGGCGGCGGCCGCGCGGTGGTGCGAGGTCATCGGCGGCGTCTGGCGGATGACCTGCACGCTCGTGGAGCCCGGCCGCGTCCTCTACACGAAGCGGGGACGCGTGATCGTCGGCCGCTACCCCGAAGGCGTCGATCCCGAGGTCGAGGCGCTCGCCGCGGACCTGCGGAGGGCGGGATTCGACGTCGGCGTCTCGCCCCGCATTGAGGGCGACAAGTGGCTGAAGCTCTTCCTGAACCTCGCGAGCACGGCGCACGCGATCGTCCGCCGCGAGGACCACGGGAAGCCCGAGTTCGGCATGCTCAAGGCGGCGATCCTCGAGGAGGCGCGGGACGTCTTCCGCGCGAACGGGATCGTCGCGGAGTCCGGCGACGGGCGGGACGCGTCGATCGACGAGGAGATCGGGCGACACAGGAAGGGCGGCGGCCGCGCGCGAGGGGTCTTCAACTCGACGTGGCGCCAGCTCTCGCTGGGCCGGCGACCGAAGGAGCGCTACCACGACACGGTCACGGCACTCGGGCCGGCGCCGCGGAACGAGGCGATGCTCGTGCTGCTCGACCGGGCGACGGGACCCGAGTGCTACACGGCGGAGGAGGCGCTCAGCGCCGTATGCGGAAGGTGACGTGGCAGTCGAGGCACGAGGCGACGAGCTCGCCCGCCTCCTTCCCGCCGGACCCGCCCGCCGCCACCGACCGGGCGAGGGCCGAGGCCTTCCCGCGCGCGTGCGCGAGGCGCGCGTCGAAGCCGGGGGGGTCCCTCGGCCGGACGGCGGCGGTCGCGGGATCGGCGCGCGCGAGGAGGTTCTCGATCTCGAGCGCCGCGTCGAGCACCTCGTCGGGCTGGAGCCGCATCGATCCCGACCCGGCGCGCGCGAGGAGGCCCTCGTACCCCTTCTCCCGGATCCGGGCCATCGCCTCGGGGAAGGGCAGCGGATCGTCCGCGAGCCCGAGCGCCGCGCGGCGCGCCGCGAGCCGGACGTCCAGCTCCCCGCCGGCGCCGCACGCCGCGACGAGACAGAGGACGAGGTAGCGACGCATGGGGCGCGATTCTACGCTCGTCGTCTTCGACCTCGATGACACCCTCATCGACACGCGCAACGTGCTCCTTCCCCTCGCGCTCAGGCGCGTCGTGGACGCGACCGGGATCCCGCTCGAGCGCCTGAACCCCCGCGGCAAGAGGATCGACGAGGTGCTCGCGGGCATCGAGGGGGTGACGCCCGCGCAGCGCGAGGCCGCCGCGGAGGCGTGGTACCGGCCCGACGTGCCGCCGCTCACGCCGTTCCCCGGCGCGCGCGAGTTGCTCGATGCGCTCCGGGGCGAGGTGCGCCTCGTGCTGCTGACGCGCGGCGCGCCCGAGCGCCAGAGGAGGAAGATCGAGCAGTGCGGCCTCGGCCCGTGCTTCGACGAGATCGTGATCCGCGCGATCGAGGCGCCGGGCAGCAAGCGCGACGACCTCGAGGCTCTCCTCGCACGCCACGGCATCGGGGCGTCGAGGTGCGGCGTCATCGGCGATGACGACCGCGACGAGCTCAGGCACGCGCGCGACCTCGGCTGCGTGGCGATCAAGGTGCCCGAGACGCCGCTCGCACGGGTCCCGGACGCACTCCGGCGCGCGGGGCTGCTGCCGTAGCCCGGCGCGACGCCGCGTCCCCCCGCCGGGTTACGTTCGGCGGCGGCGCCGCCCGCGCATCGGTTCGTGGGGGCCCGGTGTCATCGGAGATGCCGATGGCGGCGACCGCGGGCGCGCCGGTCGGGCGCGGACACCCCCTCCCCGGAGCCCCTCCCCTCACGTCGCGCGGGCGCCCGAAACGAAGGGGGCGCGGACGGCCGCGCCCCCTCTTTGTTGAAAGGTGTCAGGCTCCGTACTAGAGCTTCACGATCCGCGCCGGGCCCGGCGACTTGCCGTTGCGCGGGTAGGCGTTCCTGGAGTCGACGATCAGCTTCGCGTGCTGCGCGACGAAGCCCCAGTCGACGCCCTTGTGCTTGCAGGCGACGACGACGCAGTCGGCCTTCCTGAGCTCCTCGACGGTCAGGTCGACCTGCTTGTAGGCCTTGTCGCCGTGACGGAACTCCGGGACGTAGGCGTCGTGGTACGCGACCTCGGCGCCCTCCTTCTCGAGGACGGCCAGGATGTCGAGCGCCGGCGACTCGCGCATGTCCGCGACGTC
Organism: Planctomycetaceae bacterium; assembly: GCA_011525755.1. GTDB lineage: Bacteria > Planctomycetota > PLA2 > PLA2 > PLA2 > PLA2. The sequence continues at coordinate 19,896 of WYBS01000178.1, read as the reverse complement.
GTTCTTGTAGGCGACGCCGAGGATCAGGACGCGGCTGCCGTTGACGCTCTTCCGGTCCTTGTTGAGCGCTTCGGAGACGAGCCGGACGACGTAGTGCGGCATCTCGCTGTTGATCTCGCCCGCGAGCTCGATGAACCGCGCCCGGTAGTTGAGCGTCTTGAGCTTCCACGAGAGGTAGAACGGGTCGAGCGGGATGCAGTGGCCGCCCACGCCGGGACCCGGGACGAACTTCATGAAGCCGAAGGGCTTCGTCGCCGCGCCGTCGATCACCTCCCAGACGTCGAGCCCGAGGCGGTCGCACATGAGCGCCATCTCGTTCACGAGGCCGATGTTCACGCTGCGGAAGGTGTTCTCGAGCAGCTTGCTCATCTCGGCCGCCGCCGCGCTGGAGAGCCTCATGACGCGGTCGATCGCCTGGCTGTAGAAGACGTGCGCGAGGTCGCCCGACACCTCGTCGACGCCCCCCACGAGCTTGGGCGTGTTCTTGACCCCGTACTGCGGGTTGCTCGGGTCGACGCGCTCCGGGCTGAAGGCGAGGAAGAAGTCCGTGCCGCACTTGAGGCCGGTCTTCTCCAGCTCGACCTTCATCAGCTCGTCCGTCGTGCCGGGGTAGGTCGTGGACTCGAGGATGATCAGCTGGCCCTTGCGGAGCCGCCGGCGCACGTCCTCCGTCGCCTGGACGACGTAGCTCATGTCGGGGTCGCGCGTCTTCGAGAGCGGAGTCGGGACGCAGATGCTGACCACGTCCATCTGGGCCAGCTCGTCGAAGTCGGTCGTGGCCGAGAAGAGCCCGCGCTTGACGAGCGGCGCGACCTCGGTCGACGGGACGTCGCCGATGTACGACTCGCCCATCGACAGGCTCTCGACCTTGCGCGGGTCGACCTCGAAGCCCGTCACCTTCATGCCTGCCTTCGCGAACTCGACCGCGAGCGGCAGGCCGACGTAACCGAGGCCGATCACGCCGAACCGGATGTTCCGATCAAGGATCTTCTGCTTGAGCATGTCTTTTTCTTCCTAAGGGTTGATTATCGGTTCTAGCCGCCGCCGTTGGAGAGGCGTCGGGGGGGTCCATGTGCCTGGGGGGGGAGAGGAGGGAGGGATCACTCCCCCCCTCCGGTCCCCGGTCTCTGCTCCTCTTCCTCCGCTACCGCCGGCAGTTGCGCCGGCTCCTCTTCGGGAAGGTGCTTCCGCTCGATCTCCCAAAGGAGCCAGCGGGCCCGTTTGGCAGCGGGATCGTTCTCGTACTTCCGCCGCACCTCCTCGAGCAATGCCCTCGCATCCTCGTCCATCTCGCTTCGGCAGAGGATCTCCGCCTTGTGAACGGTGTAGGAGGCGACCTTGGCCGTGGCCACGCGCTCGAGCGCGCGGTCGATGAGACCGAGCGCGCCCTCGATGTCCCCCTGCAGGGAATAGACCTCCGCCGCCGTGTCGAGCACCGCCGGGCTCTCGGGATTGAGCCTCATCGCACGGTCCACGTACGCGCGCGCGTCCGCGACGCGCGCGGGGATCGTGCGGGCGATCTGCCACGCGGCGTTGTTGAGCGCGGTCGTGTTCGTCCCGTCGAGCCGGATGGCCGTCTCGTAGTCCGCGATGGCCTCCGCCGCCCTGCCGCCCGCCTCGAGGCTCGCGCCGCGCATGCAGTGCACGGCTGCCGCGGTCTTGGCGTTGTCCCTGAGGCGTCCGGTCCCGAGGGCCCGCTCGCACAGGGCGATGAACTCCTCCGTCCGCCTCGATGCCGAGAGGGTCTCCATGAGCCCCTGCCAGGCGACGAGGTCGGTGAAGCCGCTGCTCGAGAGCAGCATCTGGTAGAGCCGCTCCGCCATCACGAGATCGTCCACCTGGCGGAGCAGCTCCGCCCGCAGATGGACGACGAGGGAGTTGGCCGGGCTGAGGCTCAGCACGCCGAGCGCGGTCCGGACGTCGCCGCGGTCGCGGTAGACCTGGGCGAGCAGGAGGTAGGAGGAAGCCGAGCCCGGGAAGCGGCGCACCGCCTCGCGGCCCGCGACGACCGCCTCGTCCTTCTTCCCGCGCATGAGGTGGGCGCGCGCGACCTGGGCGTAGGAGGCCTCGTGCCTCGCCTCCGCCGGCACGGACGCATAAAGCGAGAGGACCTCCTCTGCCGCGCCGCGACGCAGGAGCGCGGCTCCCACGACCTCGAGGGCTGCGGGGCTCCGCGGATCCAGCTCCAGCGCCGCGCGGGCGAGGCGCTCCGCCGCGGCGAGGTCCGCGTCGTTGGCCGCGATCAGGGCCGCGAGCTCCAGCGCCGGCAGGCGCGACCCGGCGTCGTTCGCCGCCTGCTCGAGCCGCGCGACGAGGGCCGCGGGCTCCAGCTTCGCGGGCGACGCCACGCCGTCGGCGACGACCTCCAGGAATGCCCGCGCCGGAAGCGACGCCGCGGCCGCGCGCATCCCGGCCGCGATCCTGCAGAGCGCATCGGCGTCGCCGAACCTGCGCGCGAACGCGAGCAGGCGGACATCGAGCATGGTCGGCTCGCCCCCGAGCGTGAGCGCGCGGGCGACGAACTCGCCGGCCAGCTCCGCCTCGCCGGTCGATGCGGCGAGATGGAAGCCGGCGATGAGCTCCGGCCTGGTGGCGCGGTCGCTCGCGCGGAGCGCGTCGAGGTCCGCCCGGATGCGCCGCCGGATCTCCTCCGCGCCGCCCGCATCCCCCTTCGCGGCCTTCGCCCGCGCAAGCTGGATGAAGGCGCGCTGGAGGCGGTAGCGGAGCTCCGCGTCGCCGCCCTTGCCGACCTGGACGTCCACGTACCGGTCGAGGGCGTCGCGGCCCCCGAGCAGCGACATGAGGTCGCGGCTCTCGTCCGTCTCGTCCGTCTCGCGGGCGAGTCGCTCCGCCAGCTCGACGCCCTTCTCGGAGCCTTGGGCGGCGAGGAGCGAGGCGAACAGCGCGGTCAGCCTCGGGTCGTCGCGCTCGTCCACGCGCGCCCGCTGCGCGGACGCGAGCGCCACATCGGGGCCGGCGCCGGACGCGAGCGCGATGAGCGCCCGCACGATGGTCTCGGAGGACGAGTCGGGGTTCTCGACGAGGGCGGCGAGCGACTTCATCGCCTCCTCTTTCCGCGCCGGATCGCCCGCGCGGGCGAGCAGCTCCGCCCGGAGCGTCACGGCGTCGGGCGTCGCAGCGAAGGGGCCGTCCTCGAGGAGCGCGGCCGCCTGCTCCGGCTGCGAGCTCCCGCGCACGAGCCAGCAGATGCGGAGCCAGAGGTAGGAATCCTCGATGCTGCGGACGAGATCGGATGCCTCGCTCCACTCCCCGCGCGTGATGTGGTACCTCGCGAGCGCCTGCAAGGCGATGTCCTGCTTGAGCGTGCCCGTCGCGCGGTTGCGGAGCATCTTCGCGCCGAGCGCGGCCTCCTCGGGGTCCGACGAGAGGATGCGGACGCGTCCCATCGCGAGCTCGTAGGGATAGCCCTTGTTCGCCTGCACGGCGGCGGACACGGCCGCGGTGGCGTCCTTGAGGTCCGCCTCGGTGCGCTGCGCGACCAGCTCGCCATGCGGGAGCGCGGGAGCGACCTCGCGGCCGACCTCGGCGGAGAAAATCATCGCGTCGGCGCGGCTCGCGTCGTCATCGGCCACGGACGCGAAGCTGCGCATCAGGGCGGCCGCGTCCAGACGCTGCCGCGCGTCCCGGCGGGAGAGGCCGCGGAAGTCCCGCACGACGGAGAGGACGTGGTAGGCGTAGGCGGGCTCGCTGTCGACGAACGTGCGCGCGAGGCGCTCGGCCTCCTCGCCGTCGCCCGAGCGCATGGCCAGCTGGCAGAGCCGCACGGCCGCGTAGGTGCGGTTCGGATCCTCCTCGAGGTAGCGGCGGGCCTCCGCCTTCGCCTCCTCGATACGCCCCGAGGCGGCGAACGCCTCGAGGATCACTTCCCGCGCGCCCTCGCGGCCCGGCTCGCTGACGAGCGTCTCGCGCGCGAGCGCGATCGCCTCGTCATGGCGTCCCTCCGCGCAGGCGCGGCGGGCCCGCTCGTAGAGCCCCTCGCGCTTGAGCCCGCGCTCGTAGACCCAGTCGAAGGCCGCCACCATCCCGGCGAGGAGCAGGAACACGATGGCGGTCACGATGAGGGTGCGGGAACGCAAGCGTTTTCTAGCCATGAATGCCTCCGCAAGAGGTTGCAGTGCGCAGGTACGGCGCAAGGATCGCGAGGAAGCGCCTCGCCGCGGTCTCGGCCGCGGTCACGTCGTCCTCGACGGATACGTACACGGAAATGATGAGGGTCGGCGGCAGGTCGCGCCCGCCCAGCAGGTCGAGCAGCCGGTGGAAGCGCACGTCCCACTCGTTCCCGGCGAGACGGTCGCCCGCCTGGAACCAGTAGTAGACGAGCATCCGCTCCTCGCCGCGCTGCAGGAGGAGCCGCTGCATGGCCGGGCCGTCCCCCTCGCCGAGGGGGTGCTGCTCCCCGGCCGTGGCGAGCGTCTCCCACCCGGCCGTCGGCATGCACACGTTGGGGGCGTGGAAGTTCTCGTCGTTGCGGAGCGCCCCACCGACGAAGACCTCGTAGATCCGGCCATGGGCGTCGACATAGCGGGCCGAGCCGTAGGAGTCGGCGCCCGACGCCCTCACGGTGCGCTCGTCCCACTCGCGGCGCTCGCCGCGGTACTCCTCGAGCTCGAGAGGAAGGGCCTGGAACGCAGCGTCCATGCGCTCCGACTCCTCGGCGTCCGCCACCGAGTCGCCGACGCGGTCGCGGACGCGCTCGGCACCGACCGCCGAGGCTGCCAGCGCAGCGACCGCGAAGACCGCGGCCGCTCCGCGCAGCAGCGGCCGATCGGGGCGGAACGGGGGGGGCGCGGGGGGGGTCGATGAGGCCGCCTCGCGGCGCGCGGAGATCGCGCCGAGAACGCACGCCCAGCCGAGGAGCGCGAGCGCGCCGGCGGCGAAGAGGACGAAGCCCTCGAAGAAGTGGAAGAACCCCTGGGCCGCTTCGGGGCTGACGCGGACGGAGAGGAGCGCCGTGAGCCAGATGCGCGCCGCGTTGACCGCGACGGCGATCGGCGCGCACGAGAGCACGACGGCCGCCTTCAGCAGCCAGTGGCGCTTCCAGAAGAGGGAGCCCAGGAGCGCGATGCTCACGAGCGAGACGAACGACCGCACCCCGCTGCACTGGTCCACGACCTGGAGGCTCGAGATCCCCGGGACATGGATCAGGTTGCCCTGCAGGCTCGCATCGAGACCGGAGAGGTCGGCGAGCCCCGTGGCGAGCACGGTGGCGTGGCGCTTGAGCGGGAGCGTGATGCCGACCAGCACGCGCCACGGGATCGGGCACATCAGGGAGAGGACGAAGAGCGGGGCGAGGAGCGCCTTGAGCCCTTCCCATGAATAGAGGATCACGATGCACGCGCCGAGCGCGGCGACGAAGGCGAAGGGCTTCAGGAACCACGAGAGGCGCATCTCGCCGAGCAGCAGCAGGATGCCGATCGGAAGGAGCGCGAGCGCGCACGCGATCTCGGCCCACGGGCTGCCGCGGCCGGAGCGGCGAAGTCCCTTGAGGCGTCCGCGTCGCTCCCACACCATCCAGAGCGCCACGGGCGGCATCAGGACGCCGTGGCCGTACTCGGCGTGCTTGAACCACTCGGCGCCCATCTCGACGAGCGTCGGCGCGAACGCAGCGAGCAGCAGCAGCGCCAGGACGACGCCCGCGAGACGCTCGCGGAGCGAGCCGGGGAAGAGGGTTTCCGGGGTGGTGGTCACGGCCTGTTCAGACGGATGAACATTCGTCGATGCGTGCCGAGCTAACGCAAAGGGGGGGCCCAAGCGGAGTGGCCCGGCGGATGTGTCGGAACGGCGCGACATTCCGCTCCCTTTGCAACGTCGTGACCGATTCTTCGCATACCGGAGGCATTGACGGCCTTCCCGTGTCGCACTAGCATCCGACCTGAGAATCGGGTTCTTCGGAGGGAGCCGGTCGTCGGCTCCGTGAGGGTGTTCGGTGGCGTTCGTGCCACATTCGGGACATTGAGGGCAACCATGCTGGCTGTGCTTTTCAACAGCCTGCCCATCACCCTGCTGGTGGAGGGCGGACTGTTCGCGACGCTGGCCGTCGGGATACGGCTGAGCCGCAGGGCACGACAGAAGTAGTCCGGACCCGCAGGCCGTCGAGTCCACGGATGCGGGAACGGAGGGGGAGGAAGCCGCGGTGGAAAGGTGGCTTGGGCCGCGCGGGCGCGCCGCGCGGCTTCCGGAACGGAGCGCCGGGCGGCCGGTTGGCACAGCGTATGCCTCAACCCCGCCCGACGACAGCGTGAAGAAGAGAAAAATGGACGCTCCTCGGGTCGTCGTCCCCGAGCAGAGTCCCAGCCTAGGAATCGCAGCCAGGAGAAGTTGGAGTCAACCATGTCAGGTTTTGGAGTCATCCTCGGCCACTACGTCCGACGGGCGCTCACGTACCGTTGGCTCGTGCTGGTTCCCGCCGTACTCGTCTTCGCGCTGGTGACCTTGAACGTCACGGTGCAGCCGGATGTCTACGAGAGCTACGCGGTGCTCATGCCGCCGATCTCGCGCCCCTCGGCCAGCACGACCAGCAACAGCCACCGCGAGATGGAGACCACGATGTTCCGCTCGGCCACGGAGCGCCTCCTGTCCACGAAGGCGCTCACGCAGGTGGCGGAGAAGATCGATCCCTACCCGCTCGTCCGCGAGACGATCGGCATGGAGGGCGTGGTCGACCGGCTGCGCGAGAACATCCGTATCGAGCTCAACCCGAACGCGGGCTCGATCACCGTCGTCGCGTCCCACAGCGAGGGCGACCGGCCGGCCGAGATGGCCGCCGACATCGTCAACACGCTCACCGGCACCTTCATCAAGAACCAGCGCGAGGCGCTGGACGACAACGCGGCCAAGGCGGAGCAGTTCCTCCTGCAGCAGAAGCACCGGCACCGGCTCGACCTCGAGCGCGCCCGCAGCGCGGTCGAGGAGTTCAGGACCAAGCACCCGGGCGAGCTGCCCGATGACGTCGAGACCAACAAGCTCGAGATCGAGCGCGCGACGCAGAGCATCATCGACAACCGCCAGAACCAGCGGCTGTTCCAGGCCGAGGCGCGCCGCCTGCAGGGCGAGCTCGCGCTCCGCGAGGCGGAGCTCAACCGCCTCAAGGAGAGCGGCGACGCGACCGGCGCCGCCGCCGTCACCGCCTCCGAGCGCCTGCTCGACAGCCTCAAGGCCGAGATGGCGACGCTCCTCGTGACCTACACCGAGGACCATCCGACCATCCAGAAGCGCAAGGCCTACATGGCGGCCGTGGAGGCGCAGACGGAGCAGCTCCGGCAGCAGGCCCACGGCGGCAGCGCCATGGACCAGATCGCGCTCATCGCATTCACGATCGAGGAGATCAAGAAGCAGCATGAGCGCGCCGTGAAGGACGCGGAGACGCTCGACACCGTCATCGTCAACCTGCACGAGCGGATCCAGGCCGCGGAGAAGCGCAACCTGACGGCTTCGACGCTCGAGGTTCCGTACGCCACGCTGAACCGCGACGTGAAGGACCTCGAGGAGCGCTACGCGGCGGTCGAGACGCGCCTCGCCGAGGCCCAGTACCAGCGCAAGTACGGCGAGTACGACGCCACGACGCCGATCCTCGTCGAGCAGAGCGGCTTCGTCCCGGCGGCCCCCGCCAGCCCGGACCGGCTCCTGACCTCGTTCGTCGGGATCGTGGTCGGCTTCGGCATCGGCGTCGGCCTCGCGATCGCCCGCAACAAGCTCAACGCGACCTACGAGCAGGCGGAGGACCTCCGGGCCCTCATGCCCGGCGCGGTTCTCGTCACGATCCCGGAGGTCCGCACCAGCGGCGTCCGGGTCGGCCGCGCGATCGCCGGTGTCCTCGGCGGCCTCGTCCTCGCCGGGATCTTCGCCGGCACGATTGCGATCCTCGGCATCCAGCTCGGCTGGTGGGGTGAGCCGGCCATGATCCGGGCCCTCCTGGACCTCCGGTAAGCCATGGAAGCGAAGGAGAACAACGACATGGCCCCTTCCGCAAAGACCCCCGAGATGCCGAAGAACCGCACGGCCCAGAGGCCGAACGCCGTGACGACGGGGAGGCCCGGCCGCGCGCCGGCGATCCGCGAGAGGAAGGGCACCTTCCCCGCGCACATCACCCCCGGCGGCGGCTGGCTCTCGGGGCTGGCGCACGAGCAGATCCACGCGCTCGCCACGCACGTCCTGGCGCACCACACCGACCACGGCCTCCGGACGCTCGCCATGACGAGCGCGCTCGCGGGCGAGGGGAAGACGACGCTCTCCCTCGCCCTCGCGGAGAAGCTCTCCCGCTCCGGGAAGCAGGTGCTCGTCATCGACCTCGACACCCACCGCGCCACGCTCAGCGGCGAGGCGGGACTCGACGGGGTCGAGGGCGCGATGGAGTCGTCGCAGGGCGACGGCGCCGAGAGCCTGCACGCCTACCCCACCGACCGCCCGGGCGTGTTCCTCATGCCGGTCGGCAAGCTCGACCTGAGCAGCATCGGCGGCGTCCCGCTGCTCGACCCGGCCCGCGTGCAGCTGCTCGTGCAGCGCTCCCTCGAGCAGTTCGACTTCGTGCTCCTCGACTGCCCGCCGCTGCTCCCCGTCGCCGATACGCACGTGATCGCCGACATCGCCGACCGCACGGTGCTCGTGGTGCGCGCCCACAGCACGCCGAAGCAGATCGTGGAACAGGCGCTGAAGGAGTTCGACAGCGGAAAGCTCTTCGCGGCGATCCTCAACCGCGCGCAGCCGCAGTTCATCCCGTACTTCCGGGAGGTGTATGGCTACTACCGGCGCCCGTCGGCAAAGTAGCGTCTCTCCGTTCGAGGGGGGGAAGGGCGGGCCCTCGCCCGTCTACCTGGACGTCCTCTGGGGCTACCCCTTCTCCCTCGTCCGCCGCCTGCTGATCGTATTCGTCTGCGTCCTCGCCTCCTGCTTCGCGGGCGCGTACATCCTGTCGCAGCCCCCGGATCCCCTCGAGATCCTCCTCCACCTCGTCCCGGTCGCGCTCGCGATCCTCATCTCCCTCTACGTCGCGGAGCTGGTCGGGGTCACGGAGCGGCCGCTCCCGCCCCTGGGCGTCGAGGCGCTCTTCTGGGCGATCGCGACCGCGTGCATCGGGATGGGCCTCGGCTACGCCGTCGTGCCGACCTACGCGCCGAGCACGATGCTCGCCTGCGCGGCGCCGGTCGTCTCCGCGGTCGCGGTCTACATCCGGCGCAAGTGGCAGGAGATCAAGGGCGCCCGCGAGGACATCGTGCCCGCCGTCGTGTTCGCCGGGACCCGCGAGGAGGCCACGCGCGGCCTCGCCGAGCTCGCGGACAACCCGTGCGTGGTCGTCCGCTCCGTCCTGCTGCCGCGCGAGGTCACGAACCGCGCGGCGATGGCGGGGCTCCCGGTGCGGACGCCCGAGGAGGCGATGCGCCGCTTCCGCGGCGAGGGAATCCGGCTCCTGCTTGTCACGGCGGTCCCGCCGGAGGAGCTGCGCCCCGTCCTCTCGACGTGCACCGGCCTCGGATGCGTCATCGAGCAGCTGGACGACCTCGTCGCGCGGACGCAGGGCCGCGTGAACCTCACGGGCAATGACGACATCCGCCTCCTGAACCTGATCTCGACGCAGGCGCACCGGTTCCCCGCGCAACGCGTGCTCGATCTCCTCCTCGTCCTCGTCCAGCTCCCCGTCGCGATCCCGCTCGGGATCGTCTGCGCGATCGCGGTGAAGCTCTCGTCCAAGGGGCCGGTCTTCTACCGCCAGCCGCGCGTCGGCCGCTGGGGGCACGAGTTCACGATCGCGAAGTTCCGAACGATGGTCGCGGACGCGGAGAAGATGACGGGCCCCGTCTGGGCGAGCGAGGACGACCCGCGCATCACGCGCGTGGGCCGGTTCCTCCGCCGCACGCGGCTCGACGAGATCCCGCAGCTCTGGAACGTGATCACGGGCGACATGTCGCTCGTGGGCCCGCGCCCGGAGCGCCGCTTCTTCATCGACCAGCTGCGGGACAAGATCCCGCTCTACGACAGCCGCCACGCGGTCCGCCCCGGCCTCACGGGCTGGGCTCAGGTCCGCTACGCCTACGCGGCGAGCGACGACGACGCGAAGATGAAGCTCTCCTACGAGCTCTTCTACGTGCTCAACCGCTCGCTGACGTTCTACCTGACGATCCTGATGGAGACCGTCAAGGTGCTGATCTTCCAGCGCGGCGGCCGGTAGCGTCAGCGCTCCGCGGGGGGTGGGTGGGGGCTCCGGGGGCCCGGGGGGGAGCGAACCCGCATCGTGCCCGCCGGTTCCACCGGGAATGGAGACGGCTGCGGCGGAGAAGGTACTCCTCAAGGTCGAGAGACACTACGGGAGCTGGCGTGTGCGGGTGCGATGCAGCTTCGTGTTCGGCGAGGTGGTCCCGGCTGTCCGAGCGCTCGAGCGCGAGAAGACCGCGGACCACGAACTCCTCGCGACCGCGCACTGCTTCCTCGGGGACATCTGGGACTTCCTCGATGCCCCGCGCGCGGCCGCGGCGGCCTACCGCGCCGCCCTGCGGCACGACGCGCAAGACAAGTGGGCCTGGGCCGAGCTCGGGAGCATGCTCTGCAAGACCGGCAGGTACCGCGCCGCCCTTCGCGCGTTGCGGCGGGCGCAGGCGCTGCCCGGCGAGTACGCGTTGCTCGACACCGATGTGGACTGGGCGGTCGAGGGTCTCCGCGACCGCGAGCCCGCCTGGTACGAGAACGGTACGTTGCCCAGGCGGCCCGCGCCGAGCTGGGACGTCTGCGAGCTCCTCGCTCGCAACCGGCCGCGCGCGGCTCTCGCGCTCCTGCGCGACAAGCGCCACCCGTACCTGCGCCAGCTCCGGGCGCGTACGTACGGCGCGCTGGGCGACGCCACGCGGATGATCGACGAGTGGGAGGGGCTTGCGTCAACGACAGGCAACGTCGAGCTCGAGCACGGTGACTGGTTCTACTTCCCCGACCGCGTCTGGCACGACCCGCGGTTCTGGCGCGCCCTCTACGCCCTGCGCAGGCGGTTCGTGCACGGCTGGTCCTCGATGCACGAGTACGTGTGGACGATCGTCCCCGAGCCGAAGCGCTATCGCCGGGACAGCAAGGCGTACGTGGAGCGCCACCGCCGGCGCACGGCGCTCTGGCTCCGGTTCCACATCGCGCGCACGGAGAAGGACGCCGCCATGGCGCAGCGGCTCGCGCGCCGCTACCCGGGATGGCGCAGGGCGGTGACCCTCGCACGACGGCTCAGGGGGCGAACACCGTGAGGTCCTTCGCCGCCCGCTTCGCCGCCTCCGCGTGGTCCGGGCTCCCGGTGCGCCGGAGAAGCTCCAGCTCGAGCCGCACCGCGTCGCCGAGAAGCCAAGCCTCGGTGCGGTAGAGCGCGAGGAACCCGCGCACGGCCTCGAGCGCCTCCGCGTCCTTCGCCTCGGCCGCGAGCGCCTGCGCCTTCCGCAGCGCTTCGACCGGCGCGTGCGGCCCCGCGAGCAGCGGCTCGAGCACGGCCCGCGCGTGCCTCATCGTCTCCGCCTCGAAGGTCGCCATGTCCTCGCCGAGGACCTCCTTCACCGCGGCCGCGACGTCGTCGGTCTCGAGGAGCTTCCTCACGAGGTCCCTCCCCCGCGCCCCCACCCTTTCGAAGGCCGCGGCGTCCTCGTAGTAGTCGAGGAGGCCGTGCGAGCCACCGAGGCCGTTCACGAGCTTTGAGATCCCGTCCTTGCCCGCGATCGCCGCGAGCGAGCGCGCCCGCTCGGGCCCCTGACCGGCGAGGTAGAGCGCCGCGCCCTCGCGCACCCACTCGGGCACGCGGTCGTACCGCCGGCCGAGGCGCGCGCGCTGGAGACAGTGGAACATCTCGTGGACGAGCGTCTTGTCGAGGTCGAACGCGCCGAGGACCAGGTACTCGGTCTTCAACGCGATGAAGCCGTCGCCTGACTCCGCGAAGACGCCGGAGCGGTCGTCGCCCGCGTCCACGAGGCGGATCCCGACCTCGGGCACCTTCACCTGGAGCAGGTCCTCGAGCTTCTTGCGGGCGGCCTCCGCGCGGGCGGGCAGCTCCTTCCGGATCGCGTCGAGGCGCGGGTCGTCCGCGTACTTCCCGTCGTAGGGAAGAAGGAGGAGCGCGAGGAGGAGGGACGTCGTCACTTGATGCAGTCGAGCGGCGCGAGGTCGAGGCGCAGGACCGCGTAGCCGTCGATCTCGAAGTGCTCGACGACGATCTCGTGTTCGCCCGCGTCGAGCGCAATCTGCGCCTTGTGCTCGGTCGGGCCGTGCCAGGTCCAGTCCTCCTGCACGACCTTGCCGTCGACGAGCACGCGCACGCCGTCGTCGCTCGTCGTCGTGATCTCGTAGAAGCCCTTAGGCAGCGTGACCTTCGTCTCCGCGCGCGTGGCGAAGCGGTCGGCCGCGACGTCCTTCGGCCCCCCGGCCCCCCACACCTCCTCCAGCCGGTCGCGCTCGACCGCGGCGAGCGGATTCGTCTCCATGAGCGCCGCCCACGCGCCCTCCTCGCGCGGATCCCTCTCCCACTTCCAGTGCCTGATCGTCCACTTCGCGTTGAAGAGGCGCCCCTTGAACGGGAAGCGGGCGTCGCCGATCCGCACCTCGCCTTTGAACTCGTGGAGGCCCTCGCCCGCCGCCACCCGGAAGAGGCTCCCGTCCTTCTCGGCCTTGAATCCGTCGGGGAGCGCGACCTCGTAGTCGTCGGCGCCGAGGACGCGGTACGTCGGGCCGCCCGTGGTCGGGTGGACGCCCGGCTTCGTCGGGTCGAGCGGCCCCCACTCGCCGACCACGATGTGCCTCCGGCCGCGCGGGTGGCCCTCGGGGAGGAACGGGTCGCGGCGGCCCGTGCGGTCCCCCTCCTTCAAGATCCAGTCCGGCAGATCCGGCGGACGCACCGACCAGTTGAAGCGGATCTCCCCCCGCCTTCCCGGACGGTCGGACACCAGCTCATGCTCGACATCGTGACACTCGTTCGACGCCTCCTGCCAGTCGGACGTCCTCTCGAGCAGCAGCGCCGTGCCGTCGCCGTCGAAACGGTTTCCGGAGATCCAGTACGACTTCGAGTCGCAGCCCTGTTTCCTCCCGAAGGGCCCGGCAAGGAGGTCCTTGTCGTCATCCCACCAGAGCCAGATGCCCCTCGGATTGCGCGCGAAGTCGTTCCCTTCGATCCGGTTGCGGGAGCCGTGCTCGATCGCGATACCGGCGACCGAGTTGTCGTGAAGCCGGTTCTTCCTGATCGCGCACTGGTAGCTGTATCCAGCCCAGATGCCGTAGTTCGAGTCGTTGCAGCGGTTCGAAATGAACCTGTTGCCGCAGGAGAAGGTGGCCTCGATTGCGTTCGCAACGGCATGGCTGAAGTCGTTCTCCCAGACCCAGTTGTCGTTGCTCCCGCCCTCGCCCGTCCGTTGCGTCGTCTCGTGGCCCGCGTAGAGGAAGAAGCCGTCGCCGGAATGCGTCGCGGAGTTCCGCACGAATGCGTTCCGGCTGCACTGCTCGAAGACGAGGATGCCCGCGCTGTCCTGGCCGCGGTCGTAGATGCCATGGCTGTAGCCGCGCACGCACCAGTCGCACTTGTTGCGCGAGATCAGGTTCTCGCACGAGCGCCAGAGCGCGATCCCCCACCCCGAGTTGAACGAGAAGTCGTTGTCGTAGACCTTGGCCGCCTCGCACCGGTCGAGCAGGAGCCCGTTCTGCTGGTTCTTGCCGGTACAGTCCCGCACCGTCGCGCGGAAGCACTTCTCGAGACAGATCCCCGCGCCGTAGTTCTTCCGCCACTGCTGCTCGTCGTTCTCGTGCGGCCAGAGCCAGTCGCTCCCGTCCTCGCGTTCCGGCGTCGACTTGAGCCGCTGCGCGAAGTTGCCGGAGACGTCGATCCCCTCGAGCACGAGGTCCTCGCAGTCGCGCGCGAGAATCGCGCACCTGAAGCCCTTGAGCTTCCCGCCCTTGATCGTCACCCTCTTCCGGCCGTCGACGAGGATCCCGATCCCCTCGAACTTGTCGGGATCGGTCCCATCGGCCGCGCCCATGAGCACGGCCTCGCCGAGGTCGACGGTGATCCCGTCCGCGACCACGCGCAGCGGACGGTCGAGGCGCAGGGGGCCCGGGGGCAGCCGCACGTCCTCCCGGATCTCCTCCTCGACCGCGAGCGCGGGGGAAGCGAGGATCAGGAGGAGCCGGAGGGCGCGCACTTCCTCCGGATTGTAGACTCGCGCGCGGCGCCGATGCCCCACAAGCCGACCGTCACCGATTTCAAGGTCCGCCCCGCGACCTACCCCGAGGGCCACTGGATGAACCGGTTCTGGGGGCCGATCGTGCGGGGCACGATCGCCGTGGCGTTGCGGGTGCCCTTCTACCGCTACATCCTCCGGGCGGGGCCCGCCGCGCGGGACGTGCTCGCGAGCGGGAAGCCGGTCGTATTCGCCTGCACGCACCAGGACATGCTCGACTGCTTCAACGGGCTCCCGCGCGTCCTCAAGGGTCGCCGCCTCGCCACGATGGCCTCCTACTCCCGCGACGGGAACCTCTCGTCCATGTGCCTCCAGGGGCTCGGGTACGACGTGGTGCGCGGCTCGTCGTCGCGCGGCGGCGGCGAGGCGCTCGTGATGCTCAAGGGGCTCTTCTCCGCCGGCTCCTCGATCGTGCTCGCGTGCGACGGGCCGAAGGCGCCGCTCGGCGACGTGAAGCCCGGGACGATCCACCTCGCGGCGCACCTGGGCGCTCCCATCCTCCCGCTGCGCGCGTGGGGGCTCCAGCGGCTCTCGTCGCGCCGCGCGTGGTCGAGGGCGACGATCAGCGCGCCGTTCCTCCCGGTCGTCCTCTGCGTCGGCGAGCCGATCGAGGTGGCGGAGCCTCTCGGGGACCCGCGGCCCTACCAGCTGAAGGTTTCGGCGGCGCTCGCGGAGCTCGCGGAGTGGGCGTCGCAGTGGGCGAACGGCCCGCGCCGCGCGCCGTTCAAGGTCGCGGCGGAATAGGCTCCGCCAGAGGTCTCGCGGGTCGGTTCGCTGCGCCTCCGGATCCCCCGTTCATTGAAGTGTGTCTGGCTCCGTACAGTGAAGCCGCGCCCCCGGCCCCCCGTTCATTGAAGTGTGTCTGGCTCCGTACATCGAAGACCTGCAGTGGCCGAGCGGGAGCCAGGGGCAGCTTCCGCAGATATCGTCGAGGTCATCGGGGCGGACGTTCGCGCGGATGCGTTCGAGGATCGCCCCCCACGTCACCGTCTCGCCCGCCCGGAGGCCGAGCCGCGCGAGCACGTCCCGGTCCTGCGCCACGATCCCCTTCTCCGTCCCCTCGCCGTGGAGCGTGCAGCCGTTCGCCTTCAGGTTCGGGCACTTGGCGCAGAGGCTGTCCGGCTCGTCGAGGACGGTCACCTCCGTGGTCCCCCGGAGCCCCCCCACGACGAGCTTCATGTTCGCCACAAACTCCGGGCTGTAGCCCTTCCCCACGAAGCCCTGGATGCAGAGGAGGTTGTGCGCCCGGAGCCTCACGATGCAGCGAACTCCGCGAGGTCCACGGCCATCGCCGCCGTCACCTTGTGCTCGGCGTCGTAGCTCTTCTCCGTGACGTCGAGGCCCGCCTCGCGAAGCGGAGCGACGCCCTTCGCGACGACGTCCGGCGGCACCGCCGCGTCGCGCGCGCCCGTCTGGATGAGCACGCGCATGCCTCGCGCCGCCTTCAGGTCCTTGACGAACTCCGCCTTCGGCCGGCCGCCGCAGCAGGCGAGCCGGTCGAAGAGGTCGGGGCGCGAGAGCGCCACGTACGACGCGAGGTAGGCCCCCTGGCTGAAACCGAAGAGCGTCACCGAGGAGGGCCTGAGCGTGCGGCGCGCGATCGCGACGAGGTCGTGGAGGTAGGGCCGCGCCTCGTCCATGCTCTCCTTGAGCGCCGTCTGGTCCCCGTTGAAGACGTACCAGGCGTAGGTGATGCGCCGCATCTCGATCTCCTGCGGGAGGGGGCCCCGGGGGACCCACCATGAGATGCCGCCGCGGTCGATCCCGGGGCGCAGCCAGCGCTCGAGCGCCCGCTCCGTCATCCCGCGGCCGTGCAGCGCGATGACGAGGGGCCGTCCCGGCTCGGCCCTGGCGACGAGCACCGACGTGCGAAGCGTGACGAAGACGGGAAAATCCGCGCTCACCGCGGAATTGTAAACCGTGCCCCGTTGGCTTAGGATGCGGTTGCGGGGGTTTTTCCCCGGATCCCCATGGCCAAGTCACCGATCGACCTCACCGGGAAGTACGCGCTCGTGACCGGCGGCTCGCGCGGCATCGGCCGCGCCATCTGCAAGCGGCTCGCGGAGCACGGCGCGCGCATCTGCTTCAACTACCTGCGCAACCGCGAGGCGGCGGCGCAGGCCGTGAAGGAGATCTCCGCGGTCGGGCCCGAGCCGCTCGAGATCAAGGCGAACGTCGCCGACGAGACGCACCTCGAGAACATGTTCGAGACGATCCGGAAGGAGTTCGGACAGCTCGACATCCTCGTCTCGAACGCGGCGCTGGGCGTCCTGAAGCCCGTCACGCAGCTCCGCGAGAAGGACTGGCGCTGGACGATGGACATCAACGCCCGCGCGCTGATCCCGCTCGCCAAGCGGTCGATCGAGCTCATGGGGGGCCGAGGGGGCTCGATCGTCGCGGTCTCGAGCCTCGGCGCGACCCACGCGATCCCCTTCTACGGGGCCGTCGGGGCATCGAAGGCGGCGCTCGAGGCGCTCGTCCGCCACCTCGCGATCGAGAACGCGGCAACCGGCGTCCGCGTGAACACGGTGTCCGGCGGCGCGGTCGACACGGACGCGCTCAAGTTCTTCCCGAACCGGGAGGAGATCCTCAACGAGGGGCTGAAGCGGACCCCCGCCGGCCGCCTCGTCACCCCCGAGGACATGGCCGACGCGGTGCTCTTCCTCGTCTCCGATCTCGCCCGGATGATCCACGGGCAGACGCTGATCGTGGACGGCGGGAATAGCATCGTGGCGTGAGCCGCGACCGCCGGGCGCACATCCGCAGCCGCCTCATCCACGGGAAGGCGCAGACCTCCCGCTGGGACTTCAGCCACCACCTCGTCCCTCCGGTCAGCTCGACCGCCACGTTCCGCCTCGACACGACCGCGCGCGGCGCCAAGGGCTTCCAGCAGTTCGCCGCGCCCACGTCGCAGAAGGGCGAGCCCGACCCGATCTACATCTACGACCGGCTCGACGAGCCCACGCGCGGGATGCTCGAGGACAACCTCGCGGAGGCGGAGGGCGGCGAGACGGCGGTCACGTTCGCGTCGGGCATGGGCGCGGTCGCGGCGGCGCTCCTCGTGCTGCTCCGGGCGGGCGACACGGTCGTCGCGCACCAGCGCCTCTACGGCTGCACGTACAGCCTCATGACCAACTGGCTCGTGCGGCTCGGCGTCCGGACGCACTTCATCGACATGACCGACCTCGACGCGGTGGAGCGCGCGATCCGGAAACTCGACCCGCGGGTCCTCTACTTCGAGACGCCGGTGAACCCGACGCTCGAGCTGATCGACATCGCCGCGGTACGGCGTCTGCGCGGGCGCCGCAAGGCGACGATCGTCGTGGACAACACGTTCGCGACGCCCTTCTGCCAGCGGCCTCTCTCGCTCGGCGCGGACGTCGTCGTCCACTCGCTCACGAAGAGCCTCGGCGGGTTCGGCACCGTGCTCGGCGGGGCCGTGATCGCGCCGAAGCGGCTCGAGGCCGACCTCTTCCTCGCGAGGAAGGACTTCGGCGCGGTCCTCTCGGGCCCCTCCGCGTGGTCGGTCCTCGTCTACGGCCTCCCCACGCTCGGGCTCCGCATCCGTGAGCAGGAGAGGACGGCGGGGCTTGTCGCGGAGATGCTCCTCGACCACCCTCGCGTGAAGGAGGTGCGGTGGCCGGGCCTCGACGGCTACCGGTGGCAGGAGCTCGCGCGCCGGCAGATGCAGGATTGGGACGGCAACTTCGCGGCCGGGACCATGATCTATTTCCTCCTCAAGGGGAGGCCGAGGGAGTCGCGCCGCGCCTGCGAGCGGTTCATCGACTACATGGCGAAAAGCGCCTATTCCGTCACGCTCGCGGTGAGCCTCGGCCAGATCCGCACGCTGATCGAGCACCCTGCGTCGATGACCCACGCGATGATCCCCGCGGCCGAGCAGAGGAAACACGGGATCGACCCGGCGGGGATCCGGCTCTCGATCGGCCTCGAGGACCCGCGCGACATCATGCACGACCTCTCCGAGGCGCTGCGCAAGGCGTAGCCACGCCGTGGCGCCTCCCGCGAAGGCGGGCGAGGACCGCCGGGCCGGATCAGGGGGGGGTCCGGGGGCCCGCCTTCGCGGCGCGGACGCGGCTTCGGCGCGACGCGCGCCATCGCGGCGGGCGGCGGCGCGAAGGCGGGCGCGCCTACTCGCCGGGCCCCGGCTCGCGGAACGTCACGACCGGAGGCGTCGCGCGCTTCAGGAAGAGCAGCGCGAAGCAGGTGCCGAGGACGTCGGTCGGCGGGAACCCGGTCGCGTCGGACCACTTCCCGTCGGCCTCCTGGCGCTCGAGGAGGAGCATCGCGCCGCGGAGGTACCAGTCCCTGCCGTTGAACTCCTTCCTGCCGGAGAGGTCGCCCACGCGCTCGACGCCGTAGAGGTAGTAGAAGAGCTCCTGCCTCTCGGCGCCGGCGTTCGTCTCGGCGGCGAAGTTCTTGTCGAGCCACTCCATGCCGGCCTTGATCGCGCCGTCGATCCACTCGGGCGGCTTCCGCTCGGCCGAGAGCTCCATCTGCTCCTTGCAGATCAGCAGGCAGCCGATGCCGCACGCCGTCATCGAGGCGTAGGACGGCCCGCCGACCTGGTAGCCGAAGCCGCCGTCGCCCTTCTGGCATGCCTTCGCGTACTGGGCGGCGGCCGCCCAGGTGTTCGGCGAGACCTTCTCGAGCGGGTAGCCTGCCTGCGACGCCGCGCGGAGCCCGAGGAGGACGAACTGCGTGGCCGAGAGGTCCGCGTCCCCGTTCGCCTGGCCGTACCGCCAGCCGCCGTCGTTCCGGCCCCCCTTCTGCCCGTTCTCGGCGAGGTTCTGCTGGCCGATGATCGACGTCCCGCCCTTGTTCTTGGACGCGCGCCGCCCCACGGTCAGGGCGATGATCCGCTCGTGCATGAGCTTCCATGTGTCCTTCGGGATCTTGCTGCCGTCGGGTGCGGACGTCGGGCTGTCCGTCACGAGCTTCCGCTTCGTGTGCTTGCCCGTCAGCTTCGCGCTGCTCTCGTAGACGGCCTCGATCATGAGCACGATCGCCGCCGACTCGTACGTGCTGAGCGAGCGGGGGTTCTTCCTGCTGACGTTCTTCTGCTCGTTCGTGGCGGGATCCTGCTCCGGCTTCCCGCCCATCACGTCGAACACGAACTCCGTGTTCTTCTCGATGTACTTGAGCCCCTTCTGGATCACCGGGTCGCTCTTCTTCACGCCGCACTTCGCGAGCGTGTAGATCGACCAGGCGGTCGGCCCGAGCTCGTCGCGCACGAAGTCCCCGCGCGCCTTGGGGTCCTCGTACTTCGAGTTCGCCCGCACCGGCCCCCAGGAGCCGTCCGGCTTCTGGAGCTTCTTCAGCGCCTCGACCCCCTTCGCGATCGCCTCGTTGATCCGCGTCTGGAGGTCGGCCTTGACCTTCGGGGCGTTGGCGTCGCCGTCGTCCTCTTCGCCGCCGCCCGCGAGGCCGACGTTTTTCTTCCTCGTCTCCTTCTCGTCGTAGCCGTCGTCCGGCGGGGCGGGCTTCTCCTCGCCCGGCTTCGGATCCTCGCTGATGTCGATCCCGGAGTCGTCGCCCCCCCCGTCCTGGGCAACGGCGGGCCCGAGGGCGAAGCAGAGGAGGGCGGCGAGGAGAAGGCGCGGAAGGTGCATGGCTCTGTAAAAGACTACGTGCGAAAAGGGTGCCGCACTAGCTCCGACGGGCCCGGACCGGTGCTCCGGGT
>WYBS01000032.1 GCA_011525755.1 Planctomycetaceae bacterium | reverse complement strand
GAGGGGGAGACGGAAAATGGGCGTTTCGAACGACCGTTCGGAGTGGGGAATCTCACGCAGTTTCAGCCGCTTTGGACCCCCCCCATGGGGGGCGGCAGAAACCCCCCTTGGCGGGGGTGTCCGGGACGCCTGGCGGCGGCGGCCGAATCTCCCCCCCCTCTACCTGTGTCGAGCGGTCCCTCGACACGGCCGTTCCCGCTACGCCGCGGCACACAGCCGGAGTATGGGGAGACGTCGCCAGAGACGAAGACTGACGGAGCGGGCTTCAGGAATGGAGCCAGCCCGCGACGCCAAGATCCACTCGAATCCGGCGCCCGGCGCACGCGGAGCCCACGACGCGCACGCACCGAGACATAGCGGCGGCGCAGCCCCCTGGGCTCAGGAGCCGGTCATCCACGCGCTAGCGAGGTGACGGTTTGCCCTCGCGTCCTTCCCACCAAGCCACAAGCTCTTGATAAGCTCGATCACGTGTTGCCGCATCGTGCGCGACAGCGTACTCGTCCAGCGGCAGCGGCTCAACACCAAGCACTCGGGCAAGGCCGCGCGCCGCAACGTCGCACACGCGCATGTCGGCGACCACACCGGTCATCACGCCGGTCCCCTCGCGGTCAGTGATCGCACGAACAAGCTCACTAGAAAACTCCCGCACGCGGTGCCTTGCAATCGCGTCGATCGTCGCCACTCGGACGGCGCAGCTCTCATGACGGAGCAGTTGCGGCACGATATCCGTTCCAACGCCCGGCGTCATCTCACAGAGCGCATCCACGGCGCCGCACTCAATTTCCTCCCACAGCAATCTCTCGTTCGCAAGTCCCTGTTGAACTAAGGCACACATCCGCTCCGCGCCCTTCCCTGATCTGAACCGGCCCCACGTTGCACGCGCTGCCGCAACTGCCACCCCGAGGTCGGTCGACCCAAGCAGCTTTTCGAGCATCGGACGATGTGCGGCATCAACGTAAGGGGCTGCGATGTCTACCAGCTTCCCTCCCGACGTCTCGCCATCTGCGCATGCACGTGCCAGCACCACCTCAACGGCCGCTGCGCCGTCCACCGCGAGCAGTCGCTCGGCAGCTAGCGCCCGGTTCTCTTCGATCGGCGACGAGAGTAGCCGCCGATAGTACACCCGGGGTCCTTCGGAAGCTAGCCGCGTCCAGGCGTCGCCGAGCTTCGTCTCCTTGCCCCATCCGATGCCGAGAATCGAATCCAATGCGATCTTTGCACACTCGCCAATGCTCGGGTTCCGAGCTGAGTCCGAACGCCCACCGAACGCAACAGCGCGCGATGGCCTGTCATCGCCTACAAGCGGTAGCAGCGAGGGCACTGCCTCCCATCCTCCGTCTACCAGAACAAGGAACGGATCATGCGGCGCGGCCTCCCTCAGGGCCGCGAGCGAGGGCAGCTCCCCGGACCTCGCCACGTATCGCAGCTTCGTGTCGCGCAGGAGACGACCAGCACGTGCGAACCCGGTCAATGATGCTAGCTGCAGGGCGGCGTCATCTGCGACTAGCGACTCAAGCTGCGCAACACGCGTGGACGCCTCTCTCGACTCTGGCTCCAACTCCCAAGCCCGCCGTGCGCTATCAAGAAGCGCATCGCGAAGCACTCCCTCGTTCGCGGCAAGGACATCGCACCTCCACATCCATCGGCGGAGCGATCGCCTTAGGTCATCTCGCACGATCGCCGGATTCTCTTTCACTGCGATGGCCAGCAGGCGGCTCTCCATCTCGCCGAGCCCCCGCGCCCTGGCCCAAAAGGCCAACACGCACGCTCTCAGCGGGACAGTAGGCGCTCCACAGTGCCAGGATGCGCCAGCCGGTGCGCTGCCAGCCGTGGTGGCCGTGACGAATCCGTCGCAGTACTCCTCGAACCGCACGTCGATCATGCGCTTCGGGAGCGCCATGGCTCGGTACCACGGCGGCAACGTGGGCAGCGGGGCTGTGGTGGACGACGAGATATTGACGTCAAATACGTCCGGGGACGGCGGGAGGTTCCAGCCAAAGCTGTTAGTGACCTCAGTACGCCACTCACCTGGCATCGTCGTTCTCGATGCACCATCAGAGTCGAGTAGCGAGACGGCTGTCACATCAGGCACCTCATACCGAACGAAGCGCGCATCGAGGAACGACGGCACGCCGGCATGCGTGAGCAGAAAGTAGAACGACTCAGCGGGGTGCTTTTCCCGGAGCTTGCCGCGAAGGCGCGAGAGGCCTAGGTCGATCTCGCCGCCAAGTGACGCAGTGCGATCTTCGAGCCACAGGAGGCCGTCGCCGCCGGCTTCCTCAACCCGCTGTGCTATTGCACCGAGCAATCGCGGCTCCGTCCCATGGCCCTCGATGTACTGGGCCAAGAGGTTATCTAGATGCCGCGCCTCGGTTGCGTCCTGAGCCTGAGCGCCCGCAAGAAGCACACCGAGGATGGACGACGCGACTGCGATGCGTATCACGGCAAGGGCCTCTGATTGCCTCTGAATCGCCGCCACCCTTCGCTACTCGGCCAAGGCGTATGGGTGTCGCCGAGTGTGGTGCTCATCTGCGCATCGGAAGCGCTGTCGTCGCGTTCGCAGTGCGCCGTGCCCATCAACGTGTATGCGGTCTTTCGCGCGGTCCGTCCCTTGCAATGAGGCTTCGTGCGGACTATCGCCTTGTAGTGTCGGATCAGCCAACCGCGCTGCCCTGCCTTGAGAACCAGGCGGGGATGGTCTGTCATGGTCACAGTGCAGCCGTCCGCAGAGAAGCTAGTTTTGTTCGGATCACCGCGGTCGCCGTAGCGGTTCAGATCGCCGAGCAGATCGGAACGCTCAGTGGTCTCGGGAACATCTGCCGGCTGCAGGTCATCGGCGCCGAAACTCACGTCCTCCACAAATGTGACCGGCGTGAACACCCCGTCTTGGTAGTAGGTCTGGGGATAGGAGACGAATCCTGGGAAGGAATGGGGAGCCGTCATCCCATACCGGCTGGGTCCCGTGTAGAGAGGGCCATCAGCGATCTTCTTCTGGAGGAGGTCATCGGTTGCCTGAGTCGCGCTTCCCCCGGTTTTGTCCCGATAGCTAACGTAGAGGCGGAGTTCACAGCAGTCACACGAGCACTCGCCATTCTCCAAGAACTCTGCCTTGATCTCGACCTCCCAGAACATGCCGCAGAGAGTCTGCCGGATGCGACGCTCTCGCGAACGTGCCGTGCTCTTGATGGTGGGCGGGCCCTTGGGGCAGCACTTCTTCTTGACTATCTCCTCGACCGGAGGCTCACCTGGCGGCGGTGGAGGGCCATCGTAGATAATCGGGACGCCGAAAGTATTCTGCCACTCATCCGACGGGATGATCCAGCCTTGAAAGTCCTCGATGCGCGCGAGAGCGCCGCCGGGCTCACGCGGCGCGCCTAATGTGGGGCGCGTGTTGGCGAGCACGGATGCGGATAGACGGAGGTTGTCCAACCAGTCAGCGAGCGGAGGGTTGGACGCCGCGTGACCGCCACGATCATGCATGTCCGCGACGAGCGCGGTGCCCCAGAATCCGCGGGCATCGCGCGCGCGAGCCACCGCAAGACCCCAGGCGAGATCTTGCACGGAGGGTTCATCGGCGGACGCAAGCCCTGCGCACTGAGGGCAGGCACACGTGCGTCTCGAGCACGTCATCAGGTCATTATCCTGTGTAGGGCACGGCTGGGTCAACCCGACCGGTTAGTAGGGCCGCCAAGCGGGGGGAGGGACGATGATGTGGACGGCGTCATCGGGCCCCGTGGTGGAGAACGTGAACTTGAGCCGGACCATCTCCTTGATGCCGGTGACGTCCTTCGTGGACGTGCCGACGGCGGTGATGTTGGAGAAGGTGTCGAGGTCGGCCCAGGAGGTGTCGTCCTCGTTCTTGTGCTGGATCGTGACGACGAACGTCGGCGAGCTGCTGACGTGGGTCGTCTCGACCGTGAAGACGGCGGCCTCGCCGCCCCGCGGGAACGCGGGGCTGTAGAAGGGGCTGCCGTCGAGGCGAAAGATGGTGGTCCCGACGATCATGGATCTATCTCCTCACTCATGCCATGGGTTTACGTGTAGGGCCGCCACGCGGGCGGCGGGATGAAGACGCGGAAGAAGCTCCCGGGAGGGCCTCCCCCGCTGAACGTGAAGGAGAAGCGGATCTCCTCCTTCAGGCCGGAGAGGTCGAGGCTCGCGAGCCCCGCCGCGGTGATGCCCGAGAACGTGCCGGCGTTGGTCCACGAGGCGTCCTCGCGGTTTCTGTGCTGGACGGCGACGTTGAGGGTCAGGGCGCCCGAGCCGACGTGGGTCGTCTGGATCGAGAAGAGCGCGGCCATGCCCCGGCGGGAGAACGGATTCGTCCGGAACGGCGTCGTCCCGACTTGGTCGTAGAGGAGGTTGAATCCGAGGATCATGGTCGTGCTACTCGGGGAGCCAGGTGGGGGCGGCGACGACCAAGTGCGCGAAGTCGTTGGGTGCGCCGCCGCTGAAGGCGACCTTGAGCCGGATCTCCTCCTTCAGGTCGGTCACGGTTAGGGCCTCCACGCCGGTGCTGGTGATGTTGGGGAACGCGTCGGCAGCCGCCCAGCTCGTGTCGGCGAGGTTCTTGTGCTCGACTGTCACAACGACCGCCCCGATACCGGCGGCGTAGAAGTGCGTGACGTCCAGCGAGAAGGTGGCGTTGAGCGCTTCGCGGGCGATCGGCGGCGTGTAGTAGGTGGCCGTCCCCGCGAGATCGCAGACGACGGAGAAGCCGGCGAGGGTCGCGTAGCTCATGCGTCCGCTCCGTAGGCGATCCACCCGCACTCGGAGCCGGCCTCGGGGTTCAGCCCAGGCGATCGCGCCTGGCCGTCCAAGTCGGGCAAGGCCGGCTCAGGGATCACGAACTCGCGTCCGCGCGGTTCCCAGACCGTCTCCGGCTTCTCGGGCACGCGGACCGTGATGCGCAGCGTCATCTCCATCCCCGATCAGAACGGCAGCCACATGGGCGCCGGGACGAGCACATGGACGAAGTCGCCGGCCAGCCCGGCGCTGAACGTGAACTTCAGCCTCAGTTCCTCCTTGAGGCCGGAGATCTCGAGCGTCCTCACCCCTGTCGCCGACGCGGAGGTGGAGCCGGCGCTCGACCAGCTCGTGTCCTCCGCGTTCTTGTGCTCGACGGCGAAGACGAGCGTCGCGCCGCCGTTGTTGAGCGTGACCTCGATCGTGAAGACCGCCGCCTCCCCGCCGCGCAGGAAAGGCGGGGAGTAGAACGGCGCGGTCCCGACCCCGTCGTGGACCAGCGTGTCTCCGATGATGGTCGCCACCATGGTGCTCGATGCCTCTACATAGGGAAACGTAAAACGCGGGTGGAGCCCCTCAACTTCGCGCCCACTTTTTTTTCTCCGCCGCTCTGGGGAGAGAGCGGCCGCCCCACGGGGGGCGCGCCGCCCGGGGGACGGAGACGCGCCGATCCCGCCCGTCCGCCACGAGGTGCCGGAACGGAGGCGCCGTCGAGATCGCTCACGCGGTTCTGCACGTCTCCTGCCTTTCCGCCCCTCCTGTGCGGTGCTCAGCTCCTCACCTTGCACTCGAAGTCCGGCCCGTTGTCGCCCTTGTGCCGGTTGTTCTCCCACTGGAGCGGCTGGAGGTTCGGGAGGTCGTCCGTCCCGCCCTTCGAGACGGGCTTGATGTGGTCGATCTCCCACCCGAACTGCTCCATCTTCCCGTACTTCTGGCGCTGCATCGACGCGCCGCATCGGTCCTTGCGGAAGGACGGGCGAGGGTCGGACGTCCCCTTCTGCCAGACGGCCTCGATCGTCGCCTCGCCGAACGAGCCGCCGTCGGCCCGCGTGCTGCGCGCTCTCGCCATGCACACCTCCTGCGGCGCCCGCGGTCTACCGGGTGGCGTTGGTGCCGGGCCCCGGTGAAGCGGTGGCGCCGCCTCTAGAAGAAACGCAATCGGGGCCCGCGGACCCTCACGGTTTTCTGGCGTCCTTCGAGGCGGCTCCGCCGGGAGGCGCGGGTCAGACGATCGTGTGGGACCGAAGCTCGATGTCGGTCGGAAGGTTGCGCCGGCCCTGCCCGAGGAGGCGGGCGAGCACCCAAGCGACGAACGCCGCCACGCTCGCGAAGAGGCCCGGCCCGTCCAGGTACTCGACCTCGAGCCAGACGTCGGGCTGGCCGGACGTCGGATCGACGTAGGGGTGGTCCGCGGCAGGACCCCGGTAGAGGATCCAGAACTCCGTCGCCGCGGCGGGCTTCCAGATCCAGCACGTCTCGTTACGCGGGCTGTTGGGGTCGGAGATCGTCTGCGGCTGCTTCCCCGTGAAACTCCCGAGCCCCATCTGCGGAGCCATCCTCGCCTCTCCTTTCCACACGCCGGTACAGGGCCTCCTCGACGCTCAGGACCTCGCGGCGGACCGCCCAGGTCGGCCGCGGCAGCGCCTGAAGCCAGGCGTCCGGGGTCGGGAGCGCAAGGGAGAGATCGGGGACCGCCATCGCGAGAAGGCCGGCCGCCTGGACCGCGAGGCCCGGCAGCGGGCAGCTCGCGATCCGTCTCGCAATGCTGCGGGCCTCCGCGGGCTCGGGGGAGCGCGAGCACGTGAGGCGGAGCGCGTCCGGCAAGCAGGCGAAGTGCTCCATGCCGAGGGCCATGTAGAGGCGCGCGGACCTCGATGCCAAGGAACGCGCCTCGTCGGACCGGCCCGCGCGCCACGCGATGGCGGCCTCGGTCAGCGACGCGAAGGCCTCGAGGTCCCGGACGTCCGCCTGACCGATGATGCAGGGAAGGTCGGGATCAGGTCTGTCCGCGATTCCGAGACGGTACTCGACCGACCTCTCCATGCAGAGGAGCCGCGCCTCGAGCGCGGGGTCGCGGATGAGCGCGACGGCGTCGAGCGCCTCGCGGACGGCGCGGCGCGCCTCGTCGAGCCGCTGGCCGTCCATGAGCGCGGTCACGCGGCTCGCGAGCGACGAGGCACGGGTCGCGGGGTCGCGGGCCATGCCGGCCGCGCGCTCGTGCAGGTCCGCCGCCTCCGCGAAGCGCCCCTCGTTGTAGCGGAGCCACGCGAGCCAGGAGACGAGCGCGCGGCGCGCCTCGGGAAGCCCGCAGGTCGATGCCCACGCCGAGGCGCTGTCGATCGCGGCGCGCTCCCGCGCGATTCCTCCGCGGCGGGCGGCGAGCACGCGCACCGTCTGCCGCGCGAGCTCGAGCCGTGCGTCGGGGAAGGGCTCCATCGATTCCGCCGAGACGAGGCTCCGCTCCCAGACACCGCGGAGCAGTCCGAGCGCCGAGCGGGCCAGGTCCGCGAGCTTGCCGAGCCGGGGCGCGGGCTCCGGGCACATCTCGACCTCGTAGACCACGCGATCGAAGCAGCCCGCCGAGGAAGCCCGGAGGCCCGCGAGAAGCAGGTCCTCAAGGACCTCGGCGAACGGCGCGCCGGAGGGATCGTCGCGGACCGCGCCGACGGCCTCCCCGAGAAGCGAGATCGCGCGGCCGCAGCGTCCCTCGTCCATGAGGCGCTGCGCGCGCAGGCGCACCTCCGCGGGGACGGCGTCCATGTCGCGCGCGCCGACGATGTGCCCGAGCCGCTCCTCGTCGCCCGGCGGCAGCGTCGCCGCGAGCTTCGCGTGCGCGTCGCGGACCTCCTCCTGGTCGAGCGCCGAGAGCACGTCGAGCGGGGCGGTCGGCGCCGCCGGTCCCGGCGGCGCGTAGCGCACGATCCCGGCGGCGGCGAGGTCGCTGAGGCGCGCATCGATCTGCCACGCGGGGAGGCGGACGACCGGCGCGAGGCCCTCCGGGGTCGCCTGCGCGCCCGCGAGCTGGACGACCGCGGCGATGCGGCGGAGATCCGCGGAGAGACCGCGCAGGTCCCGCCCGCCCGCGCGTTGCGGCTCGTCGATGCTCCCGCCGTGGAGGCGGTCGAGCCCATCGCGGGACACCGCGAGGCGGCCTCCCTCCCAGCGGGCGAAGCCGGCGTGAACCCACGCGGACGCCTCCGCGGCCACCGCCGCCGGCCGGCCCTGCGACTTCGCGAGGATCGCCTCCGCCGCGTGCTCGCGCAGGTGGAAGACCGGGTCCGGGCCGCGGAAGAGATCCATGAGGTCCGCGCGGGAGAGCGGCGTCGGGGAGATGGCGCCTTCCGCCGTCCCGTCGAGGACGCGCACGACGGTCCCGCGCCCCCGGCATTCCGAGAGCACGTCCCGGACCCAGGGCTCGATCCGCTCCCAGTCGTCGGCGAACGCTACGGCGCCTTCGCCGAACAACTGCTCGAGGCGGGCGCGCGCCACGGCCTTCGCTTCGTCGACGCTGCCGAGCACGGCGGATTCCGCCGCGTCGAGGATGCACCCGAACCCCTGCCCCTGCCGGAACCGGAGGATCGTCCTCCCCGTCCGCTCCAGCCTTCCCGCGGCCTCCTCGATGCAGCGGGTCCGGCCGGATCCCGGGCCGCCGCAGACATCGACGCTCTCGCCGCGCTCCGCGGCGGCCACGACGGCGCGCACGATCGCGTCGTCCCCGAGCCACGGCAGCCGCCCGGGGCTGCGGCGCGGCGACGCGCCTTCGAGGAAGCGGAGCGCCTCCGCGGCTGTGCGCGGCCGGTCCTCCGCGTCCGGCTTCAGGAGCCTGGCTACGAGGTCGGCCACCGCCGCGGGGCAATCGGCAACGCTCTCGCGCGGTCCGGGCGGCGCGCACTGCACGCCCGCCTCCCCGAACCTGCACGACCGCCGCGGGAGGTCGCCCGTGAGCGCCTCGTGGAGCATGACGCCGAAGGCGAAGAGGTCCGACGCCGGCGTCGCGCGCTCGCCCCGGAGCTGCTCGGGCGCGAGGTAGTTGGGCGTGCCGACGATCCCCTCGTCCGCGCAGGGCCTTCCCGGGTGGAGCGCGAGCCCGAGATCGAGGACCGTCGGCCGGCCCTCCGCGTCCACGAGGACGTTGCCGGGCTTCAAGTCGCGGTGCACGAACCCCGCCTGGTGGATGCGGTCGAGCGTCTCGAGCAGCGCGACCGCGGTCCCCGCGACCGAGCGCCACGGCGCAGGCAGCGCGACGCCCGGGAACGGCGCGCCTGTCACGAGTTCCATCACGAGGTAGGGCGTGTCGCCCTCGATCCCCTCGTCGATCATGCGGACGACCCCGGGGATCCGGAGGAGCCGGAGCGCCGCGATTTCGCTGCGGAGGCCGTGCTCGACAAGCGCGTGCCGCAGCACCTTGCACGCGACCTTCTCGCCCGTGAGCAGATCCTCGGCCGCGTGGACCTCGCCGATGGCGCCCGAGCCGATCCGCTCGCCGAGCCGGTAACGGCCGCCGACCACCGCCCCCTCGCGGCGCCCGCCTTCCGCAGCGCCGGTCAGCAGCCTCGCCGGCACCGCACGGCTGATCGGCGGGGGCTCGAGGAACTCTCCCGCCCGCGCGTGCGTGCCGAGCAGCCCTCGCACCTTCCGGGACAGCTCCGGATCGCCGCCGCACGCGGCGTCGATGCAGCCCTGCCTCGCACCCTCCGGGAGGGCGAGCGCGTCGCCGAAGGCCTGCATGCAACGCTCCAGCTCCGCGGGGTTCATCCGAGCCTCTCGCGGAGCCACGCCCGCGCGAACTCCCACTCCCGCTCGACCGTGGCCGTCGACACGCCGAGGACCTTGCCCGCCTCGGCGCACGTGAGCCCGCCGAAGAAGCGAAGCTCGACGACCTTCGCCACCCGCGCGTGCAGCGCCGCGAGCTCGTCGAGCGCCTCGTCGAGGTCGAGGAGATCGCCCGCCCGCTCCTCGAAGGGCGCCGCGAGCCCGTCGAGCGGCACCCTCTCCATGTCCCCGCCGCGCTTCGCCGCGCGCTTCCTCCGGGCGTGGTCCACGAGCACGCTCCGCATCGCCATCGCGGCGACGGCGAAGAAGTGGCGCCGGTCCTTCCACTCCCCCTCGGGGCCGCCCGCAAGCCTCAGGTAGGCCTCGTTCACGAGGGCGGTCGTGCCGAGCGTCGCTTCGGCGGGCTGGCCGCGCACGAAGTCGTTCGCCAGCTCGCGGAGCTGCCCCTGGATCGTCACGTAGAGCACCTCCTGCGCCGCCGCGTCCCCCGCGTCCATGCGCCGCAGGAGGAGCGTGATGTCTCCCGGCCGTTCGTCCGCCACGCTTTCTCCGCCCGGATTGTGGCGATCCGCCCCCGGCGATTCAAGAGCGGGCGGCTGCGGCGAGCGTGGGGCCCCACTATCAAGAAACACGCAATCCGGCCCCCGAACCCCTCACGGGGCCGGCGGAAAAACCCGTGAGGGTCCGCGGACGCGTCTTGCGTTTCCTTACGGGTAGGGGCCGCCACTGCGGGCCCCGGGAGGCGAGTCCGATGGCCGACGACTCCGGGTTCACGCCGACTCCTCCCCCGCGTCACGGCGGGGGCGGCCGCGATGCCGTCTTCTCGTTCCGCGTCGCCGGCGCGCCCGCTGCCCCGTTCGATGTCGTGGTGGAGCACCGGGACGCGGGCGACGAGGTCTGGCTCGGCGCGGGCGGGACGCGGCTCCACGAGGAAGGCACGACGACACTGCGCGTCTCCGGGGTCAAGGAGGACTGGCGCGTCCGGGTCATGGGCGTTGGCCCCGACGCCGCCCGGATCCGGATGGCGCCGCCCGTGTGGCTCACGAGATGAGGCGGGGTGCGAGGGGACGAGGGAATGAAGCGAGGGAGCGTGGCCTCCGGGGGCGAAGGGCGCGCGAGCGGTCCTGCGGCCCCCGGCAGGCGCGCGTCGTCGGTGCGAGAAAGAAATGCGAGGACCGTGAGGGTCTCCGCATCCGTTTTGCGTTTTCTTCTGGCAGAGGCAGCCCGCGCCGCGCGCGCGGGCGAAGACCAACCGACAAAGGAGACAAGAAGATGGCCGGCGAACTCGTACCCTTGGTCCTGCTCCCGCGCTACAGCTCCTACGTGGGCGCGAGCACCTTCACCACGATCGGAATGGAGGTGAGCGAGTACTCCTCCGCGATCGTCAACGTCTGGCGCGGCAAGCTGACCGGCACGTCCCCCACCTTCGGGGTGACCCTCCAGGAATCGATCGACCAGACCAACTGGACGACCTGCACGGGAACGACCGCGAACTCGGACCCTGGCCAGGAGACGGAGGCCCAGTACACGGCCCAGCTCACGAAGCGGTGGTTCCGGATCAGCGTGACGCTCGGCGGAACGTCGCCTGCCGGGAGCTGCTGGGCGATCGGCTTCCTCGAGAAGCGCGAGCAGTAGGAGGCGCCGGGCCATGGGAGAGGCCACGGTCCAGGTCATAGTCCTCGGACGCTACACGACGCTCGCGGGGCCGGACCCCTTCGTGACGTCGCCGATCGTCGTCTCGGAATACAGCGCGATCGAACTCGCGGTCTGGCGCGGCCCCATGGAGGATCCTGGCGCAGTCTTCGACATCGAGATCGAGGAGTCGATGGATCAGGTGACCTGGACGATGATCGATAGCACCGTGGTCCCGCCCGGAATCGAGATCCCCATGAGCGCCGACATCTCCCGCACCTGGCTCCGCGCGTCGGTCCGGCTCCTCGCGGTGTCCTTCCCCGTGGTTTCCTGCTACCTCGTGGGCTTCCTCGTAAAGCGGCACCCCTGAACCATGGCATGCGGTTGCTCAAGCCCTCCGCAGCGGGAATCGCCGCGGCGGTTCGACTCCGAGCCGCCGGAAGCGCACGGAGGGGAGCGGAACGGATGCGGGTGCAAGGGGGAGCGTCGCGGTCGCTGCAGCTGCGCCGGCAGCGAGCCCTGCAGGTGCCCGCCCGCTCATCCGAGCGGGGAGGGGCATCCGGTCGGCGGGTCGGAATCGGCCCGCCGACCGCCCGGTAGCTTGCCGGCGGAAACGTGTGGATGTCGGTGCCAGGAGGGCCCCAAGCGAGTGCACCTCGTCGTTGCCCATGACGGCACGCTCAGGTGCAGGACCGACGACTCGGCTCTGCGACCGACATGGTCGTTCATCGACGCCCTGCAGTACCTGCTCACGGGCGGCTCGAGGCTCGCCTGGCCCGCGGTGGCGGAGCCTCCCCAGTCGGCCGATCTGGGGCCTTGGGGACCGCCGTCGGTTCTGGCTCGCGCGGAGCGTCTGCTCGCACGCGAGGAGGAAGTTGATCTCGCGCTGCGTCCGGACCGCAAGCCGTCCCCGCCCCGCATCGAGGCCAGCACCGACTCCGTCGCAGCGTGTGCGGAACCGCGTACGCTCGCGGCCCGCTACTCGCAACTGCCGCTGTGCCGCCACGCGGCACACGAGGAGCCCGAGGGGGAACTGTTCCCCGTCACCCCCCCTCAGGTCGACGTGCCGGGTGGAGGCGGTGGCGACCCGGAGATGTGCGACTGCAAGTGCCGGTGCCTCTCAGGGGGAGGGACCTTCACCGGTCCGCTCGACTCGCCCGAGGTCACGCACGACCCCGACCCCAAGGATCCGCCGGCTGTGATCGGCGCAGTGACAAGAACGACCCCTCCTGCCGAGGTCATCGCGCCGCCAGCCCACGAGGCGGCACGCGGCCTTGCGCACGTCGCGCCGCTCGCGGTATCTATGGCGGTGATGCCGGTCGTTGGTCCGTGGGATCGTCCACGTGCCATCATGCCCCTGGTCCTCAGGCATGGGCCGCAGTCGAAGGACCCGCACGCTGTTGCGTCATCGCCGCCCTCGCCAGCGTCGCCTGCGCTCCATCCCGCCGCGGGGTCGGCCGCTGGCCTGGTCGTGCCGGATGGGGCACTGCGAGCGTCCGCGCCGCCGGCGGAGCCTCCGTCGGTGCCACGGTCCGGGTCGTATGAGCCCGACGAGAGGATTCCCTGATGGATCCCAAGGGACCTCCTTCCGTCAGCGTGCTCGCCTCGAGTACCGGCAGCGCCTCGCCGGCTGGCAAGGCGGAGGCCATGGCCATCCGCTCTCCCACAGACGCCTCTACCGAGCTACGCCGAACCACGTCGTGCAGGCCAGGCGTCCGGGGCACCACGGCACGAATGATGAAGCGCCTGGTGGGCTGCGGGCCCCTTCCCGCGTTCCCGCTGCCGGTGCCGCGGGCCTACGAGTTTCCGCTGCCGCCCGCCTCGGCCCTGCAACCCGCAGCTCCCGAGCGGCGCCTGCGCACCGAGGGCGACGAGCTCCCCCCGCCGAGTCCCAGCGCCTCAGTGCCTCCCGCGATCCCGACCGACTCCTACGCGAGCCGGTTGCGGCCCGAGGCCGCGAGCATCCTCGGAGTCGCCCCCGCCGGGACTGGGGCGGCTTCGGCGCTGGCGAGCCTCGGTGCTCCGACCCCGTACCAGGCCACGCAGCTCCTAGCTGCAGGCATCGAAGTGCGCGGCGCACTGATCGCGCGAGGAACCTTGGTGGACCAGTGGGTCGCCGCGAACGTCGCCTACGGGCGCGCACTGGCTCAGGCAAATGCCGCCGAACGCGGCAGCGAGTTCGAGAACAGACGTGCCCGGCAGTCGAGGGATGGCGCGAAGAGAACGACCGAACTCGCCGCTGAGGTGGACCGGCAGGGTGACACGGCCTCCGCCCGGGCCCTCCGCGAGCGCGCGGCCAAGGAGACCGCGCAGGCCAACATCGCAGCAATGATGTCTCGACAGCGGGCCCTCATCGCCTCGATCGCCAAGCACGAGGTCAAGGCCCAGGACACTCGCATCGGCGGGCTCGCGGCCAAACTGTCAGGGGGGGACCCGACCCAGTGGGCCGCCGCAGGTGCCGCGGCAGCTGCCGCGCCGAAGGGCGAGGCAGGAGCGACACGACCGTGATGCTGGCGGATTACTACGTCTCGTACCAGACGTACGAGCGGCCCGGCGGGGGCACGATCGACGTGCGCCGCGACATCAGGACCTCTGTCGTATTCATCAACGAAACCGCCCATCGCCTTGAAGATGCGGAGTGGGTGCTCAGGGTCGATCAAATCCCGCAGCTCCTCGCCGAGGCGGAAGCCGTCCTTGAGGACGACCGCTACGCGAACGAGCAGCAAGAGGCAAGGCTTGCGGAGCATGCCCAGAGGACACTCGATTCCCTCACCTACCAACTCTGGAGCGGCGCGCATGCCGTGGCGCAGGCGGCCTGGGGTCGCGTCCAGCAAGCGGCTGCGGCACTGCTCGAGCATGCAGATCAGCTCGCCGAGATCGGGGAGCTGGCCGAGCAGGCGTTGTCGGAGGACCCCGAAGTCCGGGAGGCGGCGGTTGACAAACTCCACGAACTCGTGAAGGACCCGGGAACCGAGGATGAGCTGCGCGACGCGATCGAGGAGTTCATCGGGGCGCTTGAGGAGTACAACAAGTGGTCCCTTTACGACTTCTTTTTCCTGTTCGGCTATCTTCCCTGCGACCAGACAGCTGCCGACTGGTGCAAGGCCGGCAATTCCCCTGAGTGCTGGGAATGCCCTCCGCACGACATATGCGAATGTGATCTCTTCGAGCGGACAAACCCCTGGGAGCCTTGGTCGCCTGAGGGGTCCGATGGTGGTGACGGTGGCGGTGATGACGATGGTGGCGGTGCGGGTGGCGGACAGGGGGCTGCCGGCGCACCTGGGCCCGTCATGCCGCCCGACCAGGGAGAACCCGCTCCCCACCCGAGCCCGCAGCCGGCCGCCGCCGCGATGCCAGACGGAACCGCGCCGACCCCCACCTCCGAACCTGCTGCGGGTCCAGGCCCCGCCCCCGGTGTCGGTCCCGAAGTGGCCATCAACGGCAAGAAGGGACGGTTCGCCTACGCCATGGCGAGCGGCGCAGATCCACAGAGTCTCACGCCCAGCGGGACCGTGCCTACCGTCTCCGAGGAGACCGTCACGCTGCCGACCCAGGCCGTCCCTTCCCGGTCCACGGTCACCGAGCAAACTCCGACCACCCAGCCTCCTGGCACCTCGTCGACCACCTCCGAGGTCGTTCCCTGCGCCACCTGCGAGGATGCCCTTGCCGCATCTGCCGGCATGTCCACCGAACGCGCGATCTGGTGTCTGGCCCACGCCGTGGGTCGCATCCTGGCGCAACGTAGGCAGCGACTGAGCGATCACATAAACCTCAACCGCAAGGACCGCGAGGCCGTTCTCGAAGCCCTGCGCCGCTTCTGCCGCGATGTTGCCCGACCCACCGGCCGCCCGCCCGGGCCGCTCCAGGAGCCGGGCGGCTCCGGTGACAAGGAGAAGACCCCCGACGGCTCTACGACGCCGAGTACGATCCCGACCCCGAGTACGCCCACCACTCCCGGTACGACGTCGCCCCCTTCCGAATCGGACTGCATCGAGGCGCTGCGCCGAGCCCGACTGCTATGCGATGACGATCCCGCCATCCAGGATCTGCTGCTACCCATCGCCGAACGTGCGCCAGCCCCTGCGGGCGCCGGCGGAGGCAACATAGTCAGCGGGACGGTTACCAATCTCCTGCACGGAAGGAAGCACGCGTCCCCGGGAGAGGAACAACGCGTTGTCAACAACGAGCTCTATCGCGCTGTCGCGGGGTGGTGCGACAGGTATCGTCGAAGCAGGGTGACCACGACCGATACCAAGAAGCCTGAGGGGTCCGAGGCACCCGCCGACGGCCGTCGCACCGTCGCTACCTGGCGGGATTGCGACCGTCTGGTCATCGACTTCGCCGGCAAGGGCCCCTTCCATGGTGGACTCCAGGTCCTGGAGCGGTTCGTGCTTGAGAACAAGATCGTCGCCGAGCATGAGCTCCAACACCTCCGCACTGCGCACGCGGACGAGATGTTCGAGATCCTGATGACCGCGGTCACAAGGTGGTGCTACTCCCGGCCGGACTATCCCATCGACTACGTGTTGGAGGGCCTACGCGAGTATTACGACTACCGCTACGACCTGTACCAACAAATCAGGGAGACCTGGAGCTGGGTACGCACACTGCCTCGTTGCCCGCTGACCGAGTCCGAGGCACGCGCCTCGAACACGTGGTGCTACGAGGGCAGCAACATTCTGCACCCTGGCACGGTCTGCTATCGCAGCATAAACAAGGCTAAGGGGCCCGGGCAACAGTGCTGCTATTCAGGCGGAAAGTTGATTACCATAGGGCCGTCGGCTGGGACCCCCGATCGGGTCGGCTATGCCATCGGGAAGAAGCCGGATGGGTCGTGTGAGGAAGATCCGACCCGAAAGAGCGAGCACGGTAGCGCCGACAGGGTCCCCGCGTTTGCGGCCGATCGTTGGCTCGGCTTTGCAGGCATCCCCTACGAAGAGTATGTTCTGCTGCGCCCTCCTTCGGGCAGCGAAGAGGAGCAGATTGTCCAGCGCGTCGCCGAAGACGATCAATGAGAGCATCCCCTAGTTCCGACGTCTGTTGCCCTGCGGCGGCATCCTGCGGCCGTTTCCTATGGGACCTGGCGGGTGCGCCTAGGTCGGACATGTTCCCTTCTCCAAGATGCGGAAGACCCGTGCAATCGCTCGCTGGGGCCTGACGCTACTCACCGCCTATCTGCTCGGGTTGTCGTTCGCCCTCGTGTACTTCTCGCGACTGCCATGGCCGTCACGCCTTCGCGCAACGCTCGAGTCCCACCTTGGCCCGTTCCGCCTTCTTTGTTCCTATGCCTTGGGGAACGGTCGGTGGTTTGCTGTCGCCGTCGGCCTGGCGCCGTTGTTGATGCTCACCGTATTCCGCAGACGATTGAAGAGAGCTGGGTATTTGCCGATCATGTGCGGTGTCGTGATCCTCCTGTGGCTGGCACTCGGCGCGATCATGGTCGCCTTTCATCACGAGGCAGAATATCACTGATCAGACTACTGAATCCCCGGTCGCAACCGAGTCCGTGTGGACAGAACGTCATCGACGAGGGAGGGTCGCGGGTCGTGCGCCTATTGACGTGCCGAGGCGAGCGAGAAGGACCCCGGCGATGCGGCGAACCCCCAACGCGACCACTCGTCCCTCGGTCCCGTGCGCGATCACGCGATGTCACCGACGAGATCGGGGAGTCTCTTCACCGGCTGCTCCGCCTCATCCGGGTGCCTCACCCGGGCGCCCCCGCCCGCGGCAGGGGCCGGCGGGCGGGGTGTCCAAGGGCGTCGCCGAGGACCGCAGGAGCCCGATTGGGCTGCGCATTTTATGGTGCGAGCCGTCTTATGTGGAGTTGGGCGGCCGTGGCCCGTGATCTCCTCGGGGATCGTGGCGGTTCGCTCCCCATAAGTCGCTGTCGATAGTCTGCGCCCTCCGCCGCGCGAGGCGGCGGCAAGGAGGCGCAGATGAAGAAGGATCGCTCGGGGACCGGGCCGTCGCCGCTCGGTCCGGCGCTCGCGCGCTTCGCGCAGCGACTCGAAGAAGACGGCTACCCGAAGTCGACGCGGGGCGGATACCTCGCGATCTGCCGGAAGTTCGCCGGCTACCTCTCGCGTCGACGGATCGCGCCCGCCGACCTGCGCGACGACCACGTCGACGGATTCCTCGTCCGGGAGACCGCCGGGCGGAAGCTGGGCGAGGGCGGCAGGCTGGGGCGGCGCTTCCGGCGCAGGCCGATCATGCTGCTGCTCGAGCAGCTCCGCGCCGACGTGATCGTTCCGCGCCCCGCGGAGCCGCCCGACGCCCTCGGTCCCGGCCTTGCCGAGTACCTCGCGTTCCTGCGCCATCACCGGGGGTTGAGCGGGCGCACCGTCGGGCGGCAACGCCTGCACGTCAGCCGCCTGCTCACCCATCTCGGAGTCCACACCGACGACGACCTCGCGCGGATCACCATCGACCGGATCGACGGCTACCTCGTCCACGCCTCGCGCGGCCTCAGGAGGCAGTCGATGGGCTCCGTCTGCGCCTCGATCCGCGGCTTCCTCGGCCATCTGCACATGCGCGGCGTCCTGCGCTCCGACCTCCGCGCGCAGGTATCGACGCCGCGTGTGTACGCGCTGGAGGACATGCCGCGCGCGGTCCCCTGGTCGGACGTCGAGCGCACCCTCGCCGCCATCGACCGCTCGACGGAGCTCGGCTGCCGCGACCACGCGATGCTCGCGCTCGTCGCCTACTGCGGCCTGCGTGCCAGCGACGTGGCGGCGCTGCGGCTGGAGGACATCGACTGGCGCCGGGACACGATCCACGCGCCGCGCCCGAAGAGCGCGGCGAGCGACGACGTCCCGCTCATCCCCGCCGTCGGCGAGGCGCTCGTCGCCTATCTCGGCCGGCGCCCCGCCGTCCCGTACGGCGAGGTCTTCCTCAAGGTGTACGCGCCGATCCGGCCGGTGCGCGATCGCCTGATCAGCCAGCGGGCGCGCTGGTACCTGCAGTGCGCGGGCGTGAAGGCGGCGCGTCTGGGCTCGCACACGCTCCGCCACTCGCTCGCCGTCGAGCTGCTCCAGCGCGGCCATCCGCTCAAGACCATCGGCGACGTGCTCGGCCACGGGCACCCGCAGGCGACGTTCATCTACACGAAGGCCGACGTCGCGCACCTGCGCGAGGTGGCCCTCGGCGTCGAGGAGATCGCGCCATGACGCGCTTTCTGAGCCCCCTCGCCGCCCGCATGCAGGCGTTCCTTGAGCTCAAGCGCGCGCTCGGCCGTCGCTACCTTGCCGCCGAGAGGGAGCTGCTCCGCTTCGACCGGTACGTTGCCGGCCTCCCCGGTCCGCCGCAGGCGATGACGCGCGAGCTGGTCCACGAGTGGCTCGCCCTCAAGCCGCACCTCCGGTCCACCACGCAGCGGTGGCGCGCCTGCGTCCTGCGGCAGTTCTGCCTCTACCTGGTCCGCCTCGACCCGCGGACGTACGTGCCCGGCCGCGCGCTCTTCCCCGCGGGGATCCCGGTCTTCCGGGCGCGCATCTACTCCGACGAGGAGCTGCGCGGGCTGCTCCGGGCCGTGCCGGAGGTCGTCCCGGACCGCCCCGCCCTGCACCGGGAGACCATCCGGACGGCGCTGCTCGCCCTCTACGCGACGGGGCTCCGCGCGGGCGAGATCGGACGCCTCCGCGTCGGCGACGTCGACCTCGCGGTGCGGACGTTCCTCGTGCGCGAGACGAAGTTCTTCAAGTCGCGCCTGGTGCCGTTCTCGACGGGCCTCGCGGACAAGCTCGCCCAGTACTACGCGGCGCGCGGCGCGCCCGCCGATCCGAAGGCGCCCTTCTTCGTCGACCGCGGCCTGCGGCCGCTCTCCACGCAGAAGATCTCGCACGTCTTCCACCGCCTCGTCCTGGCCGCCGCGATCCCCGCGCGGCCCGGGGGACGCGGGCCGCGCCTTCACGACATGAGGCACACCTTCGCCGTCCGTCGCGTGCTCGCCTGGTACCGCGAGGGCGCCGACGTGACGGCGAAGCTGCCGCTGCTCGCGACCTACATGGGCCACGCCAGCGTCCTGTCCACCCACGTCTACCTGACCGCGACCGCCGAGCTCATGCGCGAGGCGAGCGGGCGGTTCGAGCGCGCCTACGGCTCCCTCGTGGTCGCGCAGGAGGAGATCCCCCATGAAGCCCGGTAGCCCCCTCGCCCGTCACCTGCACACCTTCTTCCACGAGTACCTGACCGCGCAGCGCAACGTCAGCCCGCACACCGCGCTCGCGTACCGCGACGCGCTCAAGCTCCTGCTCCGCTTCGCGGCCAAGAGGCTCGGCAAGGACGTCGACGCCCTCGCCCTCGAGGACCTCGGCGTCGAGACGGTGCTCGCCTTCCTCGACCACCTCGAGCGCGAGCGCGGAAACTCGGTCGCCACGCGCAACGCGCGCCTGGCCGGGCTGCACGTCTTCTACCGGCACGTCGCCGCGCGCGACCCGGCGAGCTTCGAGCTCTGCCAGCGGGTGCTCGGCGTGCCCGTCAAGCGCGCCCCGCGGCGCGCCGTCCACTACCTCGAGCGCGAGGAGCTCGACGCGATCCTCCGCGGCATCGACCGCTCCAAGGCCGCCGGCCGCCGCGACTACGCGATGCTCGCCTTCGCCTACCAGACCGGCGCGCGCGTCGAGGAGACCGTGTCGGTGCGCGCCTGCGACCTGGACCTCGACCTTCTGCCGCAGGTCCGCATCTGGGGCAAGGGGCGCAAGGAGCGGATCGTCCCGCTCTGGCCGGGCACGGCCGCCCTCCTGCGCGCGTGGATGGAGGAGCGCGGGATCGACCCGCGCGGCACGTCGCCCGTCTTCGTCAACCTGCACGGCCAGCCCCTCACCCGCTGGGGCGTCCGCTACCTGCTGAAGAGGCACGCGCGCGCCGCCGCCGCGACCGCGCCGACTCTGGCGTCGAAGCGGATCCACCCGCACGTCCTCAGGCACACGACCGCCGTGCACATGCTCGACTCCGGCGCCGACCCGAGCGCGATCCGCGACCTCTTCGGCCACGCCAGCGCCGAGACGACCTGGCGCTACACGCGCGTCCGCATGGAGAGGAAGCGCAAGACCATCGAGGCGTGCGCGCCGCGCCCCGACGAGGACGCGGCCATCCCGATCTGGCGTCGGGACCCGACCCTGCTCGCCCAGCTCGAGGCCATCGGGCGGCGGCAGGATTATGTGGAGCGCCCCGCACCGGAGGCCGCGGAGAAGGAGCACCCGCGTCGCGAGATCCACATAAGACACCGCTCACCATAAAATGCGTTATGGGGAGCTCCCCATAACGCATTGGATGCGCATTTTCCGCGCCTTGGCGGACGTTATGGAAACTATGGAAAAGTCGTCCCCGGGAACCCGCATGGAATGCGGTAGGAGCTGAGGTTTCCTAAACCGCAGGTCGTCGGTTCGAATCCGGCCGGGGTCGCCAGCTACAAGGTGCGGCGGGGCAAGGGGTTAGGGCGTTTTCGGGGGACGTGGCGAGCGCAAGAAACCGCCGCTCTTTCCTCCCCTGATGCCCATCTTGCTGCGCATCTTTCGCGCCCGCCCACGAGAGGGCCGGGGCTATCCGTCCAACACCAGCGCGTCGAGCGCGTCCCTCCACTCCTCACCCGTGTAGTCGCCCTCGTCGAGGACCTGGAACCGAAACCGCCGCTGCGCGAAGCCGCTCGCAGCTCGCGCCGAGCTCAGCGACATCGGGCTCTACCGCAAGGGCTGCAAGAGCCAGCGGCTCGCCGAGTGGGCAATCGGGCACCAGCGGCCTTTCGAAGTCGTTGAGGCCGCGCGACTGCTGGGCATGAGCACCGCGAACCTGCAGACCGTGCTCGCGAAGCTCCTCCGGGACCGCGTGATCGAGCGTGAGAGCCTCGGCGTCTACCGGGCGAGGTGACTTGAGGGACTCTGGCCTCCGATTCCGTCTACGAGGATGAGGATGGAGCCGGAATGGGCGCCCAGGAGACCCGAGTGTCGAGAAGCGCCTCTTTGGTTCGATCTTTGGTCTCAATTCGGGTCACGAACAAGTGGATTGGTCTCATGGGCGCGCTCGACGCCCGTCGGGCACTCTGTGAACTCTCTGGCCGTGATGAGGATTCGTCCTAACACGATACGATCACTACACTTGCGACTCCGCGTAGTCGCAGGCCGACGCACAGGATTTTCACTTGAACTCCTGCAGCACGCATGTAGGACGGAGGGGGTCTCGGTGGCGGCACCGGGGAGGTGAAAGGGATGCGCTGCAGAGAGAGAGAGAGACGACCCCGGAGCCATCCTGTGGCTCCTCCCGTAGTGAACAGCGGCGTTGCCGGCCAAGAGCGTTGGCATGGCTGATCGCCGTGATCGCACTCCCGCCGACGGCAAACCCGCGACAGCTAGTTCCCCGGAACGCCTCGGGCAGTTCGCCCGGGCGGCACTCACCGGATCGAACGACGACCGGGCCATGTTCCTCGGGACCTGCCGGCGGTACGCCTACGCGATCGCTCTCAGGCTCGGCCGACGGCACCACGGCGCCGAGGACAGCGCGCAGGACGCCACCAAGGCCGTCTGGGAACTCCTCGAGAGGCACGCGCTGAAGCCCGAGACCATCCGCGGGTTCATCGGCACCATCGTCCTGCGGGACGCCTACGCGGCCGCGCAGCGGCGGCTCCGTGAAGCGACCATCGCCGGTCACTCGACCCGCGAGGGCGAGGTGCCGGACACCGCGGTCGAGGTCGAGACAGCGGAGTGGGCGCAACGTGTACGTGATGCCGTGGACGCCCTCCCAGAGCCCCTGCGCCGGCTCGTCGCGCTTCGTCACTCGGACGGCTGCAGCCTCGATGAGATCGCCCAACTGCTCGGGACGTCGCGCAGAACGATCTCCCGACAGCTTCGGGACGCGGAGGCTGCCCTTCGGGACGCGCTGCGCGACCTCGATGAACCCGACGCCGGTCCCGAACGTCGGGCCGACGCTGCCGGCCGCTGACCTCAAGATGGCACTCGCGGCCCCCGGCGACGTAACTCGCCTTCCGCGCAGCGTTTGTCGCCAACCGAGCCGCTCGCTCTCGATTGGCACGTCTTTTTATTTGCCCCGTTTTCGCGCCTCGGCCCAATAGGAGGGTAGAGGGCCATGCGTTCCACGTCTCATGCACAACCGAACGACCTGTCCCGCTGCGGGGTGCCCATGATCGCCGCGTGGGAACAGCCCTCAATATGCGCATGG
Source organism: Planctomycetaceae bacterium (assembly GCA_011525755.1). Classification (GTDB taxonomy): domain Bacteria; phylum Planctomycetota; class PLA2; order PLA2; family PLA2; genus PLA2. The sequence goes on along the minus strand of WYBS01000032.1, from coordinate 13,378 downwards.
GATAGGCACGTTGCACCGCTCTCTGCACTTTCGTTGCTCGCGCCATGCGAAGACCATGCGAGTACTTCTCCGCAGAAAGGACACGCAAGATGAACGCCCGAACCGCCCTCTTCAGCTGGACCATTGCCCTCGGTGTTCTGTGCTTCGTCACGACCGCCTACGCATTGGAGGATCGCACCGCCCACTGGGAGGAGGACTGGGACGACTTCTGTGCCGACCCGCCTGCGACGGTGCGGATCATGGAGCACGCCAATCTCGGCGACCTCGAAGGTACCCAGATCTGGGAAGGCCCCGGTGATCGCTTCTGCGGCGTCGCGGCCGAAGAGGGCGACTGGCATTCGCGCGACCTTGACAACTGCATTTCGGGCTCAGAGTGCGACGAAGAGAATGACTGCAGCGGCTCAGCCCGCCGCTGGAAGAAGGACGAAAACGGCAACCTCTACCTCCCGCCTGTCCCCGAGCCCTACGAAGGCGAGTGCGACTGGGTGTCCGAGCGCGGTCACTCCGCTGTGTACTGCAAGTGCATTCCTGATCCGTTCCTCGGTAAGCTCTCGGAGCTGCTGTCGCGGCGCTAGCGAGATCTGAAATCGCCGACGCGTACCCGGACGGCAGCGCCTTCGCTTCTGCTCGGGTACGCGAGCGCCATTCCTACCGCTGGCGCGTTCGGCTCGTGGATCCTGCGGTGCCCGCCTCTTGTTGCCTGAACCTCAGTGGCATGCCTCCTGAAAGCGATCCCGTGACTATCCCGCTACGTCCCCGTCTCTATTACCTCTGCCTTACACTTCCTGCCTCCATTGTCCTTTGTTCCGCCGGGCTCGCCAAACTCGTCTCCACCGCCTCCACTCCCCCGGCGTGGTTGCTATCCATCACCGGGGAGGGCGCTCGTCCGCTGCTACTGCTGATTGCCTTGCTTGAGATCGTCTTGGGAATCGCGTTGCTCGTCCGCCCCCTTCGAGCGGTCGCGGGTGTTGGCGTCGCATTGCTCGGCTGCAGCTTTCTCGCTTACGCGCTCGCTCGAATGACTGCCCTCGTTCCAGATGAGCTCGCGGGCGACTGCGGGTGCTTTGGCTCGGGCGCGGTCGCCGACGCCCTGAATCTCCAGGTCTCGCCGCCGCTTCATGCTGTTCTTGCGGCGTGGATCACCGCAGCGGGGCTACATCGCGGTTCGACACTCTCGACGTGAGGACACCAGATGACAGCCACGCTCCCTACAGGTCACACCCGCCGAAGCCTCGCTCGCTGGCTCGTCGCCCTCGTCCCGGTGGTTGTACTTGGCACCCTCTGCGTGATCCTCGCGAGCTATGCGCGCGAGTTTCGCGATCGCCTTAGAGGTAGCCTCGTTGTTCGTCGAAACCTGACGCGCACCGGCTTCGCGGCACCAGCGCTCGACGTTACCCTACACGACGGAACACATGCCGACCTTCGGGCACTCGCACCTTTTGGCATGACCCTGCTGGTGGCCTCTCCGTCCTGCCCGCACTGCCAGGCCGATCTGCCGAACTGGCTTGCCGTTGCTGCGTACTGTGATGCGCACAGCGAGCCCTTCCGGGTACTCGTCATAGGCGCAACCCAAGAGGAGGCGCGCGGCATGCAGGCCACGGCGGGCATTGCGGAAGATCTTGTCGTCGCCACTACTGACCGCAGCGCCCTAGACCGTCTTGGCGTAGTGGGCGTTCCAGCGATCGTCCGCCTCGACGGACTACAGCGCGTGATCTATCGAGACGATGGGCCGTCCGCCCTCTCACCACTCACATGGCTGGGCACTCTCGAAGACGCTGCGCCGCAGCGACTACAAGCGATACTTCGGCTCTATGCCGCGGAGGCAGGCCGCTCGGCATCTGCGTTTGCGAGAGTTTCGGCGCTGCCTGATGGCGGTGTGCTCTTTGTTGGACGTGATGCTGGCGCACCTATCATCTGGCTTGCCTGCTTCCGTGTCATCCCTGCTTGCCGTGGAGCAACCGCGCTCGACATCATAGCCGCCGCTGACGGCAGCGGTGAGCCGCTCGGGGCCTTTCAACTCGGCGATTTCCAGTATCTTGGCAGGCACCTCGACGTAAGCACGGAACTCACGACCCTGGTGCATTCCGCCGAGACTGACGAGAGAGGCGTCGCGTTTCACGAAGTTCCTTTGCTTGAAGCAGCTGTCCGCCAACGACTACGGTTGTTCTTGGCCGCCATTCCGCGAGCATCCGGAGCGCCAGATCGATGAGCCCGTACGTGAAAGCGTGTCTACGCGCCTTGATTGTGCTTTGTGCGTGGCCGGCAGCCTGCGCGACACATCGGGCGGTTGCTTTACACTATGGGTTTCGCCCTGGCATGCTGTTGACATACTCTCTGGCCACCGAAACCGTCGGGCGCGGGGTGTATGGCTCGGAGAAGGGTGACGTGCAGGTCTGGATACTCCCGGGATCACGTGCGGCGACGTTCGCGGTCATTGCCGCAACACGCGTGTGCGACGCGCCGATGCGGTATTCGCTGTCGATGTGTGACGTTCACTCCGATGGCACGGTCGTCCACGGCGACCCCCTGAACAACTCGTTCGTGCTCGACATGTTGTTCCCTCCATTGATCTCCACCGACGGCAGCACGTATTCTCGCGCCGCTCGGTCGTTCTCGGTGTCGCAACGTTCAGTCGATACCTTGGACATTCGCGTCACGTCGCCTCTTTATCAACTGTCATCGGTGACCGAGCGCTCAACGCTGACACTCTCGGACGATCACATGCCCTTGAGCGTCAGCACGACGACTGCCCGGCGCGAGGGCTTCGTGAACCAGTCGACTACTGTGTGCCGCCTGCAATCTGTGAGCGAAGCAACACCCGCGTCGCTGGTTAAGTTGCGTCGCGAGGCCACCATATGCCTTAGCGCGTTGGCACGCTACGAGAGCGTGCTGATGCTTGATCGCGCTTCGCGGGCAAGTGAAGCAAGAGCGGTGCTTCTCGATGCCCATCGCTCAGTTGCACTACCCGTTGTCCTTCGCCAACTGGAAGCGGCCCTGGAGTCTCATGGCGATCGAGTGAAAGCCGTGCAGCACGCGGCACGACAAGAGGCCGCCCTCCGGGGTCTCAATGTAGCGTGGGTGGCGACGGACCTCAGCGGGCGGCGCCACGAGCTAGGAGCATACCGAGGCAAGATCGTTGTTCTTGATTTTTGGTTTCGTGGCTGCGGTCCGTGCATTGAGCTCATGACGCAGATTCGTGATCACGTGGTTAGAGAGCCGGGCGTGGTGATGCTTGGAGTGACACATGATCGGGAGGCGGAGGACGCCGAGGCTGTAGCGCAGGCGCTGAAATTGACTGATCCTGTGCTGTTCAAGTCGGACATAGCTGCTGCATACGGTGTAAGAGCGTGGCCCACGGTCCTGATCCTTGACGGGGACGGGCGTGTAGATGACGCGCGGGTTGGATACTCGTCCGCGATCGCCGAGTGGATCAACGACCGCGTCGCGAGGTTGCGCCGATGACATGGAGCGCGGTTGCCAAGCGAGCGTGGGAGTGTGGTCGGTTCGTGGGGCGGTGGGTCTTTTTCGTTCTGGTGCTGCGTTTGTGTCACATCGACGAAGCATGGAATGGCGCGTGGAATAGGGACTGCGTCGTGCGGATGACCATCTGGACTGCGCGTGCTCTCGGACTTCGAGCTGATGAGGCGATGGTCGGCCACATCGTGAGTCCAGCTGGTGGGTTGGCGGTTGAGCCGGCATGCTTGGGCGGCCGAGAGATGCTTGTCGTGCTGGGCGCCGTGCTGGCTTTGTCGGCGAGGGTAACCAAGCGCGCCGTGCTTGTCCTTGGCGGGCTCATCGCGTTGACATGCCTGAATGTAACCAGAATGGTCACGCTTGTCTTTGCCCTGCAATGGCCGGGGGGGCAGGCAGAGCTTGTGCACGACTGGTTGTGGCCGCTGGGGATGACATGCATCGGGCTAGTGACGCTCGCCCATCTTTATCTCGCATATGAGGTTCACGGACCCGTAGCGGCTGTGCAGCCGTCGGTCACGCCATCCCGCACAATTCCGTCGAGTTCTTGAGGCTTCGGACCCGGTGCCAGAGGATCGCGAGGCGCTCCCGCGGACGGTAGCGAGGCCGGCGGCGCGGGTGGAGGTCCCCGCACGCCGGTGCTGCCCCCGCGGGCGACGCTTGCCGGGTTCCCGCCGGCGCCGGCAGGCGGATCGTCCGAGGCGTCGGCGGGAGTCTCGGAGGCCCGATTCTGAACGCAACGGCTGCGCATTTTCCGCGCCTTGGCGGACTGTATGGACCATATGGAAAAGTCGTCCCCGGGAACCGGCCAGGAATGCTGGGGGACCTGAGGTTTCCTAAACCGCAGGTCGTCGGTTCGAATCCGGCCGGGGTCGCCAGCTACAAGGGGCGTGGGGGCAAAGGGTTACGGCGTTTCCCAAGCCCCGCGCGGACGCGAGAAACCGCCGCTCTTTCCGCCCCTGATGCTCATCTTGCTGCGCATCTTTTCGCGGTGTCGCACAAGGCGGAGTCCAGGCTGGGCCAGCCGGGCGAGTGTCCTGGTCGGCACGTGGCGGTGGTCCGGGGACATCACCATCTCGCGGACGCGCCGGATCTGGTAGCGAGACGGCGAGAGGCGACGCGGAGGACGCGGCGAGCGACAGTACCTCGCGCGCGCGATCGATCGCGCGGAGGAGGCGACGCTTGCCCTGGCCGTCGGGAACCCGTCGGCGGGCGAGGTCGATGCCGAAGACGCGCGCGACCGCGAGCAGGACGCGCAGGAGGGCGCGGAGGCGCTGGACACGACGCCGGAGCCGCGCGACCTCGGCGACGAGGGCCTCCTCGGGAAGCGCCGCGTCCGGGGCGGCGACGACGCGCGCGCCGCTGCCGCGGAGCCAGCCCGCGGCCGTGGATCTGGGCACGCTGGCGCGCGCCGCGAGCGCGACGTCGCCGGTGGACCGGACGAGTTCGCGGAGACGGTGGTCGTAGGCCCTCTGCGCGCGGGTCGCTGCCATCCGGGCATGGTGGACCCCGTGCGCCTTCCGATCAACCGTGCGAGCGCGATGTCGCGAGCGACGACGAGCAGGGCGCGGATCATCGGAAGAACGTACCCGGGGCGCCTCGTGCCGCGAGCGCCGGGCACGCCAGACAGGAAAGGCCCTGCCGGGGCCGGTTGCGTCCGCCCCGCCGAGTAGCGTGTCGGGGTGGACTCCACCGACTCCGCCTCCAGCTCGCGCATGCGCCCGCGCCGACGCCATCCGTCGCGCGTCGAGACCGATCCCGGATCTCGCCGCCAGCTCACGGCGCGCGGACCGATCCTCCTCTGGCGCGACGGCACCGCGGGCCGGCGCGAGGGTCTCGTCTGCCTCGTCTCGGCATGCCCGAACCCCGCGTGCGGCTGCCGCGACGTGTGGATCGACGGCTTGCTGATCGACTACCGCGCCATCGCCGTCTCGGGCGGAGAGAGGAGGCTGCGCGTCTCTTGGCCCGCGGGAAGCGCCCCGCCGGCAACGCGCTCCTGGCCCCTGCGCGCGACCGTCGACATCGACAAGCGCACGGTGACGCCCCGCGGCGACGGCGTCCGCACGGACCTCGTGGAGTGGCTCAGCGGAGAGCTGGACGAGCAGCTCCTCGCGCTCCTTCGCGAGCGTTTCCAGCTCGCGAAGCGCTAACCCCAAGGACCGCCCGCCGGCCAGCGCGACGGCGACGGGCCTGCGCCGCCAGCCGCGGCGAGCGGCCGGTCCGCGAAGCGGGCGACCTCGGCGACGACCGCCGGCAGATCGCCGAGGTCCGCGCCGCCGGACTTCCGGACGAACGCCCCCCACTGCGCGGCCTTCGCCGGGTCACCCGCGAAGACCGGCGTGAGCGCGGAGGGCAGCGCCGCCGGGAGCGGCGTCCCTCGCCGCTCGAAGGTCACCCTGATGGCCCGCACCAGCAACGTGCCATCGAACTCGAACATCCTCGCCAGCAGGGCCAGATCGTAGAAGTCCTTCATGCGGCTGTTGGCGAGCCCGAGCCGCACCATCGCGTCGAGCTTCTCGGCGACGACGGTCTCGCGCGGGTACGCCCGCAGCCGAGGCGCGGGGAAGTCCAAGAGCGGCGGGAGATCGACCATCTCGGTCTCGGGCGTCACCACGTCACCAAAGCCGACATCGACCTGCAACCGCACCTTGGCCGTGGCCACCCGCGCCGTGACCGCGGCGCGGACGCCGCCGTACGCCTGCTCCTCCCGGATCGGGTCGACGTCGAGCGAGTCGCGGTCAAACCGCACGCCGTCGTCCGCGACCTCGAGCGCGAGCACGTCGTCCAGGACCTGCCGCACCCGCTCCTCGCCCGGGTCGCCGAAGCCGAGCAGGTCGAGGTCGCGCGTGGCGCGGTGGGGCTTGCCGGTCCAGACCGCGAAGAGGGCGGCACCCTTGAGGACGAAGTCCTTTCCGTGACGCGACTTCGAGAGGCGGGAGAGCAGCCGCTCGTTCGCGTACCGCGTGAGCAGGAGTTGGTAGTCCTCGCCGCGCTCGCGCGCGAGCCGCAGGAGGCGCGCCCGGACCGACGCGCCGACATCCTTGGGCGCCTTCGTCACACGAGCGCCTCGATGTAGGGACGCATCCGCGCGTGGACGCGGTCGGCGCGGGCGGCCTCGACGAGGGCGTCCACGCCGCCCCGGCGCGCGCGGAGGTAGTCCCGCAGCGCCGCGAGGGCGATGTCGAGACCCACGTGGCGGCGGTAGCGGAAGCAGTCCGCCACGGTCTTGGCAGGCGTGGTCAGCCGCACCCGCGTGCCCTCGATCTTCCGGGTCTCGACCCCGTGCTCGCGCGCAGGGCCGCTGGCCCGGACCACCTGGAGCTTCGGGTACGAGAACTTCGGCGCCCGGGCGTGCCGGTCGATGAGCACCCACACCGCGTGCGGCGCCTCCGCGGTCAGCCCGTGCACCTGCAGCGCGCTGAGCAGGCAGACGACGGCGTGGGGCACGCGGGCGGCCACCTCGACCAGCGAGTGGAGCTCGGTGACGGGCGCGTCGGCGAGACGGTAGAGCCCGCGGTCCACCCGCTCGAGGAGGCCGCGCTCGCACAGCCGCCGGAGGTAGGCGCGCGGGACGCCCGCCCGGTCGAGGTCGCGGGCGCGCACGGGCCCCTTCCGGGCCAGCCGGAGAAGGGCGTCGGTCTTGCTGGGGTGCCGTCGCGGCATGATACGAACCGTCGGTCCAATGATACGGCGGTACTCAACAAGTATCAAGCTGGCGGGCGCCGCGGCGCGGCTGTCCGGGGTTTCGGCGGCGACCGCGAAGGCCCGATTTGGACGCTTGGCTGCGCATCTTTTCCGCCTCCACGGACTGTATGGACCATATGGAAAAGTCGTCCCCGGGAACCCGCGCGGAATGCGGGGGAGCCTCCGGTTTCCTAAACCGCAGGTCGTCGGTTCGAATCCGGCCGGGGTCGCCAGCTACAAGGCCGGGCAGAGCCAAGGCGAATCCGGGGCTCGCGCCGCTGCAGGAACCGCGTCCCTTTCCTCTATTGATCCGGTGTCGAGAGGGATGGAGCCCGTATGCGGGCCTCGCATGCCGAGCGGACCCCCTACGCCTGCCGAGGGGATGGGGCCGGCGTGAGGCCGTGGCGGCGCATGATCGCCGCCAGCTTCACTCCGTCCGGCGGACCACCTCCCGCGGCGTTGAGCACCTCGGCGGTCTCCCGGAAATACCGTGGACCGATCGCGGCAGGCGTGATCACGCAGAGGGCCTTCGCGTCCTCTTTCCCGTGGTTGTCGAAGCGGTGAGTGGCGCCACGCGGAATGCAGAGCGCCTCCCCCGGTCCGACATCGATGCGTGTTCCGTCGACGGTCCAGGTCAGCACGCCGCCGATCGCGTAGATCGTCTCCTCGTAACGGTCGTGGCTGTGCGCCGGAGCCTGCAAGCGCTGCGCGCCCGGGACAAGGAGCTCGAAGACCGCTACGCTGCCGCTCGAGTCTTCTCCGGTGACAAGGAAGCGGACCGCGAGCGGCCCGAGACGGATCGTCTCGTCGGAGGGATTGGGGCGAAGGTCGATGAACGGGCCTGCCATGGTGGTTCCTCATCGGCGGCGGCTGCGCCAAGAAGGGGGCCTCAAGCCGGCCCCCCGATTCTGGTCGGCGCCGCAAGTCTACTCCCCCGAAGGTCCCCGCGTCCCCCTTCGCGAGCACGTCCCTCGCGAACGATGTCCGCACCCCGTTCACGGTGATCCGCATGGCTTCGAGACCGCGAGGGTGGTGCGCCCGTCCCCCACCTCGCGGAGGACCTTCGCGAGCAGCGCTGCCGGGACCACCGCCTCGTATCACCACCCTCGTGGGGCAGGCTGAAACAGCGCCGCCACCGGTTGGCGCGGTGGCGGCGCCTTCGGAAAGGCCCGGGCGCTGCCCGTTCCGCTTCGCGGTTGGCGACTGCTCGGCGGGGAGTCGGGCCGTCGCCCGGGCTTCGTCTCACGTCAGGCGTTCACGGCAGCTTCGCGAGGCGGATCTCGACGAGCGTCTCCACGTCCTCCGAGAGCTCTGCGAACCGCTTCGCCTTCGCGAAGCCCGGCGCCTCGGCCGTGAACAGCACGCGCCCGGCCGGCAGGAACTCCTTGCGGATCCGTCCTTCCGCATCCGTCAGGTACCCGCCCCACCCGGACGGCTCGTGCGAGCGCAAGAGCCTGCTCGTCAGCGGGAAGAGCGCGTCGCACGTGTAGGACACGTCCGCGCCCGCGACCGGCTGCCCGTCCTCGTCCGTCACCCTTACCGTCACCGGCGACGGCCGGGCGAGCCTCACGTCCAGGGGCGACGTCTCGTCCTCCGCGATCCGCACGTTGCGCACGATCCCGAACGGGTGCCGCGGAGAGAGCACGAAGATCGTGTACGCGCCAGGCGTCACGCAGCTCGCGTCGTAGCCCCCTTCCGCGTCCGTGAAGATCGGGCGGCGGTTCGTCTGCATCTGCGGGCCGAGCAGGTAGAGCCGCGCGTACGACACGGGTTCGCCGGCGGCGTCGCGCACGGCGCCTCGCAAGCTCCCGCCCGCGCTCAGCCGGATCGTCCCGGCGTCCCACGAGGCCTTTAAGCCCGCGCGGAACACCGGCGTCCTGTGGCTCGCGTGGCCCGGCGCGGTGATCTCGACCGCCCAGTCGCCCTCGTCGAGCTCGTACGAGAACCGCCCCGCCCCGTCGCGCACGTCGACCGTCTCCGAGCTGCGCGGGATCACGCCCTTCCAGTACCCGATGAAGCTCACCTCGAACGACCGCAGCGGGAGGCCGGTCGTCGCCGACACGACGGAGCCCTCCACCCTCGTGCCGTAGCCGCGGAGGAGGAACGTCAAGTCGTCCGTCCCCGCGATCGCGCGCTGGGGCACGGGCTCCGGCAGGAGCACCGGCTCGACGCGCGCCGCCTCGGACTCGAGGCCCGGCACGACGAGGTGGACCGCGACGGCGTCGTCGGTGAACTCCACGGCGGTGTTCGGGGGCGCCGTCTCCTGCTCGAAGGGCGTGCGGAGGAGACCCACGCGGTACGCCCCCTGCGGAAGCTCGCCGAGGTCGAACCCGCCCTTCGCGTCCGTCGTGGTGCGCGCGGCGATCTCGTTCGCGGACCCCTCCGCGAGCGCGGCGACGGCGACACCGGGGCGCGGCTTCCCGCCGGGCGACAGCACGCGGCCGCGGATCGGCAGCGCGGGGCCGAGCCGGATCTCGGTCTCCGTCGCGCCGTCGGCCTCGACGGTGATGCTCTCGGTCGCGCCGCGCGGCGGGTCCCACGCGGTCACGCGGATCCGCGCGGCGCCTGCGGGCACGCCGGAGAGCGCGAACGTCCCGTCGGCGCCGACGAGCGCCGCGGGCCCGCGCGGGAGCATCTCGACCCTCCCCTCCCTCAGCGGCTGCCCGTCCACGTCGAGGACCCGCCCCCGGAGCCCCCCCAGTGCACGCGCGCGGATCTCGCCGACATCGAGCGGCGCACCCGCCTGCGGCGGCAGCCCCGGCGCCACGGGATCGATGACGTAGCCCTCGAGCGCGAGCGTGAGGCGGATGCCGCGCCCGTCCGTCCGCGCGAAGGGGCCGATCGCGAACGCGCCGGAGCCGTCCGTCCTCGCCCGCACGGGCCTGCCCGCGCAAGGCCCCGCGAGGCCCTCGACCCGGACGCCCGCGAGCGCGCGGCCCTCCTCGTCGATCACGCGCCCGGAGACCTCGATCGCCGCGGGAAGCGCGATGTCCACGTCCCGGGTCTCCCGGCCCGCGCGGACCTGGACGGGGACCGGCCTGCCCCACCCGAGGCTCGCGCCGAAGAAGCCGGTGCCGAAGCCGTCGGCCTCCGCGAGGATCCTGTTCTCGCCCTCCTCGACCAGCGGCAGCCGGTACGTCCCGTCCGCCGCGGTCACGGCGACGCGGTCCGGGAAGGCCGACGAGTAGACGCGCGCCCGCGCGACCGGGCGCCCCGCCCCGTCCGTCACGCGGCCCGAGATCTCGCCCCCGCACGACAGCACGCACTCGACGAGCACCGCCTCCGTCCCCAGGACGACGACCTCCTCGCGACAGGCCGCGTAGCGGGGGTCGTCGACGCGGATCTCGATCCTGCCCTCGGGCGCCACGCCGAGCGACGCGCGGCCGCCCACGCCCGACACGCCGTCGGCGACCGAGACGATCCGCCGCGACCACCACAGCCCCGCGATGCCGCGCTCCTCGCGGTCGAAGGCGATCACGCGCGCGCCGGCGACCGGCGCCCCGTCGCGGGTGCGCACGACCACGGTCAGGGGCGCGCCGCGCAGGAGGGTGATCGAGTGCTCCTCGCCCGGCAGCGGGTCGAGGACGCCCCGCCACGGAAGGTAGCCCTCCTTCCACACGACGACGCTCGTGCGCCCGTCGATCGGCGAGGCAGGCAGGCGGAAGGCCCCGTCGAGGCCGGTCTCGCTCTCGCCCCAGGATGCGGCGGCGCGGGCGCCCGCGAGCGGCGCGCCCAGTGCGTCGCGAACGACGCACGAGACGAAGAGCGCGCCCCCGTCCGCTGCCGTCGACGTGGGCGCCGGCGCGACGTCGGCCGCGTGGATCGCGGGCGGTGCCTCCGCCGCGGAGCGCGCGGGCGCCGAGGAGACGGTGCGCGAGGCGAGGAGCAGCGTGCCGGAGCCGATGATCGCGACGGCCACGACGACCTTCGCCGCGAGCAGCGCGAGCGACGCCGCCCCTGCGCCGCCGGCCGGAGGGGCCGGGCGCGTGCCGATGAGCAGCGGAGCGAGCGCGGCGACCCACGCGTTTGTGCCGCCCTCGCCCTGGTCCAGCTTCTCGCGCAGCATCTTCAGGGCGCGCTTCAGCCGCGTGCGCACGGTCTCGATCGGGATCCCGAGCCTCGCCGCCATCTGCTCGCGCGTCAGCTCGTCGAGGTAGTGGTGGACGATGGCGGAACGGTAGGGCTCGGGAAGCTCGCGCACGGCGTCGAGCACGCGGCGCTGCCCCTCGATCCGCTGGAGGCTCTCCTCGGGCGACGAGATGTGGCCGGGAGGGCCCTGCAGCATCTCGCGGTGCTTGCGCCGCCGCTCCTCGCGCAGGCGCCGGAGCGCGAAGTTCCGGACGACCACGCGCAACCAGCCGCGGAGATTGCCCGGCTCGGGCGGCTGCTCGATCGCGCGCAGCAGCGTGTCCTGGACCGCGTCCTCGGCTTCGTGCTCGTCGAGGAGCGAACGCGCGACCGCTCGCACGAAGCGGACGTGCTCGGGAAGCACATCCGAGATGAACGTCGGCCCGTCGCTCATGTACCCCTGCTAGCTACTACGAATCCCGCGCTGCCCTTGCGGGGGTTCAACGCGGGCCGCGGCCGAAGGCCGGACGCGGCGACGCAACCGGCCGGTAACACGAGTGTCGCGCATGCGCGCCACCCGCCTCGCAATGGTTTTTTACGTGAACCCTCGCCGGCCCACGCGGGATTCCTAGGACTGCAACGGCATGACCCCGCTCATCACGTTCCGAGGGTGGCATCTCACGAGCGGGGCCGCGCCGTAGCGTACCGAGGGAGACTCCATGAAGAGCTGCGTCGCACGTCGCATCGTCGTCCTGGTCGCAGTGGTCGCGGGCGCCTTGGCCGCTTCCTGCGGCGGGGGTGGAGGGGGCGGGGGGGGAGGCGGGGGGTCGTTCCGGCTCATCCAGTTCCTCGAGCAGGGGCAGAACGGGATCCCGCGGAACCGCGCCCTCACGTTCGTCTTCTCCGCACCGGTCGCGCCGTCGCAGGACTTCGTCGAGAGGTTGAAGATCCAGAACACGCAGGGCAGCCCGGGCTCGAACTTCTCGGTCGCGATGGGCACGTACGAGGCGGTCGGGGAGCGGGTGACGTTCAACCCGCGCCTCCCGAACGAGCAGGACCGGACCGACGCGGGTTTCCGGGAGAACGGCGATTACACGGTCTTCCTGAAGGCCGGCCCGGACGCGCTCCGCTCCGAGGCGGGCGACGCGATCTCGGTCCCGCAGGAGCTGCTCTTCGAGACGAGCGAGTTCTTCGAAGACCCGTTCCCGGCGGCGCCGCCCCGCGTCAAGGGGCTCTGGGCGCGGGACACGACGCAGGTCGCGACGGCGCCGCGCACCGACCTCTCGCGGCTCGACCCGCGGCCGGGGGAGCAGGCGCTCCTCGACAACGCGGACCTGATCGACGCCCTTCGCGTGATCGATCCGGGCGCCGGCGGCGGCCCCGGCTACGCGACCCCGTGGCGATTCGAGCTCGAGCTGACCGAGCCGATCGACCCGCTCACCGTGACGACGGACAACATCCGGATGCTCGAGATCTACGGCGACGCGACGACGTCGGGCGACACGGCACCTCCGTTCGCGCCGGACGGCTACTTCGGAACGCCGGTCGGCTTCAGGGTCCCCATGACGGTGGGCCTGGAGCAGCGGATCCTGCCCGGCGGCGACTACGACGTGAGGATCATCGTGGAGCCGCTCGTCACGCTCGTCGACAACACGCGCTACCGGCTGATGTTCGCGGGCGGGATCCTCGGCATCGACTTCCGGCAGGAGTTCATCGGCGTCAACGGCATCACCGGGGACGGGCAGACCGTCGTCTCGGGCACGACGCCCTATCCGGAGCCGGGCGGACTCGGCTACATCGCCGAGTTCCTCGTGCGCGACCGGCCCGCGATCACGGCCAAGCGCAGGCTCACCTACAGCCCGCTCGAGGACGGCATCCGGGCGGAGGTGGGCCAGACGTCGAACGACGTCACGAAGTTCAACACCGCGCTCTACAACCCCGCGTCGAGCCCCGGCAAGGCGGTCGGCTACCTCGGCGCGTTCGGCACGGGCAAGGACGGCAACCTCGCCGTCGCGAGCGGCACGATCCTCACGATCGACACGGGCGACACCGCGAACGCGCCGCTCGGGAAGCCCTTCCAGGTCTTCGACCTGAACCCCCTCGACGACTACCTGAACAACACGCTCCCGGGCGGCCTCCGCACGTACGACTCGCG
>WYBS01000177.1 GCA_011525755.1 Planctomycetaceae bacterium | reverse complement strand
CGACCTTCCCCATCTCGGTGAGCGTCAGCCGGCGGCCGGTCTTCTCGAGGAGCTTCTCGCCGAGACGGTCCTCGAGCGCATGGATCTGGACGCTGATCGTCGGGTGGGACAGGCGGAGGACCTTCCCCGCGGCGACGAGGCCGCCCTCCCGCGCGACGACCCAGAAGTAGAGCAGGTGGTGGTAGTTGAGCGTCTCCATCCGGCAGGGATCATATGTCGTCATAACCGACATGTCGCGTCGTTATTTCGTACGCGTCTACATGCGCCGCCGCCCGTACAAGAGGGAGCAGGCGCCATGGTGGCGCCGCTGCGAAGGAGACGGGAGCATGATGATCGACGTGAGCGTCCGCGGCCTCGCGCGTTCCTGCGCACTGCGGCAGCATGCCTTGCGCCGCATCCACGTGCAGCTGAGCCGGTTCGGCCCCGAGATCCGCGCGGTCACGGCGCGCATCGGCGACGTCAACGGCCCCAAGGGGGGCCGCGACAAGCGGTGCAGCGTGACGATCCGGGGCAGGCGCTTCGGCGCGGTCACCGTCGACGACATGAGCGGCGACGTCCGCACCGCGCTCGACCGCGCGCTCGAGAGGGCGGGCCGCGCGGTGGGGCGGCACCTGGAGCGGCAGCGTGCGGGCCGGCATCGGGGCGCGCGGCGGAGGGCGTCGTGAGGTGCCCGCGCCCGCTCGGCGGCTTCTTCGACGGAACGCACGGAGGAACAAGGCTTGTCATCGGCCTCGGGTGCTCATGCCGAGTGCCGAGGGTCCGGCCGCGAGCCCCCGCCGTCAGCCGAGTCGCACGAGCTTCAACGATCTGAGGTAGAGGGGGTCCGGGGGCAGCATGTCGGCCGGGACCGCCCCGGCCCCGAGGACCCCGTAGTAGTCGATCGCCTCCTCGACGTAGACCACGACCACGTCGTCGCCGTCGAGCGTCGCGTCGTAGCCGAACCAGCCCACCTGCCGCTCGACGTAGGTGCCGGGGACGTGGCCCGGCTCGCCCGGCACGCCCTGCTCCTCCTCGCCCTCCGGCCCCGCGCCGGCGATCCGGTAGTCGCGCGACGGCGCGTTGCCGAAGTCGTCCCAGCGGCGGGCATGGAGCTCGTTGCCCCACTCGGTCGGCGTGATGTAGAGGAGATCGACGCGCGTGGCGCCGTCCTCGACCCGCGCGAAGACGGACGGCAGGTGCGCCCCCGGACCCCCTGCAACTCCCGCCTCCGAGAACGTCGCGCCGCCGTCCCGGCTCACGCGCATCCGGACCCCGTCGCTCGCCTCGTACGCGACGAACACGGTCATCGTCCTTCCGCGGCCGAGCAGCGAGAGGCTCGGGTCGAACCCGAGCACGTCGTCCTCGCGCTCGACGCGCACGTCCAGGAACGCGTCGCTTCCGGCGAGCCGCGTGAGGCAATGCGTCTCCGTGAACGAGGCCACGTCCTCGCCGTCGTCGAGGAACCCGGTGTAGCCGTAGGCCACGACGAGGTCGCCGCCAAGGGAGTACTGGGCGCCGATGACCAGGGGCACGAAGTACTCGAGATTGTCCATCGCGATCGCGGGCCCCCCGGGCCCGCCCCGGAAGAGGACGCGCTCGCCGAGAAAGCCGTAGGCGAGCGGCCGGCCCGCCGGGTCGCGCGCGGAAGGGGTCCCCTCGATCAGGACGAGATCGCCCGATTCGTCCTCGTTCGCGCGCCAGAAGAGGAGCGCCAGCTCGTCGGACGGGCCCAGTGCCACCTGCGCGAGGCGGAAGCTCCAGTCGTAGTAGCCTGCCACGAACGAGTGCGTCTGCGCGAACGTCGCGCCGCCGTCGAAGGAGATGCGGAGCGTGCCCCGCTCGTCGATCACGCGCGCGAACGCGAGGACGTTGCCGCGGGCGGCGATCTCGTGGTCCCGCCACTCGCCGAACCAGTCCTCCTCGCCGAGGGGGGTGGAGCCCGTGCCGACCACGGTGTTCGTCGCCGCGTCGTGGCGCGCGCGGATCTCGTAGGCGTACCAGTCGTCCGGGCCGCCGCGGTCGTACGCGACGACGGTCGTGATGCCGTCCACGGACGCGACCGCCGGCGAGGCGAGGAGGTCGAGGGTGCTCGCGCGGAGCGTCGCCGTCTGGATCACGGCCGGGGCGCCGTCCTCGACGGGCCCGTCGGGTCCGCTCCAGTTGATGGCCGATTCCTCGCCCATGCGGATCCGCAGGAGCACGGTCGACTCGCCCTCCGCGTCCTCGACGGAGATCGCGAGCACCTGGTCCTCCTCGATGGCGCCGTCGAGCCCGATCCGTGCGTACCCGCTGCCGTCCACCTCCAGCCACGGGCCGTTCGCCGCCGGGCCGTGGGCCGAGGGGATGATCCCGGCGTCGCCGAGGGTCTCGGGGCCGCCGGCCGGCGTGGCTCCGCCGCTCGCCCCGTGCGCGACGCCGAGGCGCAGCGGGCCGCTGCTCCCGGGCGCGCGCGCGAGGACGTTGATCGTGAAGAACTCGCCCGCGGGAGTGGACACGTCATACGCGCGCGCGACGTGGTCGATCCCGAGCCGGGCGAGGTCGACGTCCGCGCTGACGGTGTCGGTCGCGAGCGGCTCGAGGAGCACCATGCCGGCGCTGAGGATCAGGCGGCCGTTCCCCGCGGAGGGGGCGCCGCCGCCTCCGCCGGAGCACGCGGCCACGAGGGCGAGGAAGAGGAAGGGGAGGAGAGAGGGGAGCGGGGAGCGGCTTCGGGCGCCCATGTGGATACCTCCTGCATCGTCGTGTCATGAAACAGGATGCCGCTCCCCGGCGAAGCGGTCGGGCGGGTCCCGCGCTCCGGGTCATGACGGCCTCGGAGCAAGTCCCGGCCGGCTTCGGCCGAGGCCGGGACTCTTCACAAGCGCTCAGCCACGACCGCGCCCCGGTCGCCTGCCGGCCCCGGGCCTTTCTCAGCCGCGGCGGTCAGCGCGGAACCCCGGTCCTCGCAGCGGTCCCGTCCCCGCGGCCTGCCCAGCGTCGCGGCGCCGGTCACCGCAGAACCCCCGGGAACTCACCGTCCCCCCCGTACCGCGCGAGCACGGCGGCCTCGCCCGGGAACCCGATCAGCCGGCCGTCGAGCCGAAGCGGAGCGGCGGAGGAGTAAAGCACGAGGGACGCATCCGGGTACACCCTCGCGCCGCGGACCGCGCCGATGAAGAACTCGTCCTGGCGCGCCCAGCGGCGGGTGCCATCCGCCGAGTACCGCGCGAGGAGAAGGCCGTAGTCGAGCCTCCCGAACCGCGCCTCGTCCGCGGTGCCGGCGTCGAGCGTGACGGGTTGCCCGCCGGTCACGACGAAGTAGCTGTCGTCGCCGCCGAGCAGCACCTCGAACCACGCCAGCGTGTCGACCGAAGGGGTGACGAGACTCTCGACCCGGCCATCGCGCGCGATCCGGCTGATCACCGGGACGTAGAGGCGGCCGGGCCGGTCGAGCGACGCGCCACCGACCTCGACGTGCCCGTGGAAGCGGCCGGCGGCGAGGACGCTGCCGTCCGGCTGCGCGGCGAGTTGCTCGAAGGGGCCGGACGTGGAGTTCCCCGAGGGCGACTCGAGTCGCCACGCGCGCGCGCCCAGGGAGTCGTACCGCGCGAGCACGTGGAACGAGGACGGGGTGGCGCCGGAGACGGTCGTGACGTCGCCGCCGACGAAGATGTCGTCGGTGTCCGCCGCGGCGACGTTGAGGTGGACGGGGCCGTAGTCTCCCTGCGCGGCGAACTCGTGCGCGAAGCGCAGCGAGCCGTCCGGCCCGTATCGCGCGACGAAGATCCCCCGCGTGCCCCCGAGGACGGTCTCGTTCGGCTCGCCGCCGCCGAAGACCGCCGGGCCCGAGTAGGTCCCCGCCACCGCGATGTCGCCGCCCGGGAAGGCGGCGACGGCGATCCCGGCGTCGGCCCCCGCGCCCCCCTCGCGTCGTGCCCAGAGGACGGTGCCGTCGGCGGCGAGCCGCGCGACGAAGATGTCGGTCGAGTAGTCGGCGGCCGCCGACATCAGGTCGAAGACGCCGAATCGCGCGTGCCGGACGAAGGCGCCGGTGACAACGACCGAGCTGTCGGGCAGCGCGGCCGCGGACCTCCAGAAGGGGGAGCCCGTGTAGACGGCCCGGTTGCTCTCGTACGCGAATCCGCCGAACTCGACGGCCCACGCGAGCGTGCCGTCCGGAGCGTAGCGCGCGAGCTGCTGGTTCGGGAACGGGTTCGGCTGCTCGTAGTGGGTCTGTCGGTAGATCGGCGCGCCGCCGTTGTAGGGCGCCCCGCGAAGCGTGGTCTCGTTGGGCTGGCCGCGGCCGTAGACGAGCGCGCGCGAGACGTCGGTGACGACGAGCACGTAGGTCGCGCCGTCGGGCGCCGCCGCCAAACCCCGCGCGTAGTACGACGCCGTGTCGTCGTCGGGCGCGATGAACGTCTCGACGACGTTCACGCGGCCGGGGGCGCGGGCGAGGAGCGTGCTGTCGTCGGTTCGCAGCGCCGCGAGGATCTCGTAGGAGCCGGGCGGTGCCCCGCTCGTGTTCCAGGAGACCGACTGCAAGCCGCCGGCCGGCCGGTCCGCGGCGATCTCGATGCGGTCGTGGGCCGTCGTCAGGTCGCCGTCGCGATCCGCGAAGAGCGACGTCGCGGCGGGGGCGCCGGGCGGGGCCTCGTCCCGGTAGGTGATGGCCACGGCCGTGCCCGCGGTGGTCAGCGTCGAGACGGTGTCGTGCTCCGGGCTGAGCACCTCGACGGCGGGGGGCGCCGGAGGGGGAATTGCGGCGCCGCCTCCGCCGCACGCCATGAGCGACGCGGACGCGAGCACGGCCAGGTTGCGGACGGTTCTCATGGCAGGGTCTCCGCAAGGGAGGATGCCGCCCGGGCGCGAACCGGTTGCGTCGCGCGGGAGGGTGGGAGAGAGCGAGGTCAGACGTCCGGTGGCCGCGCGGAGTGGGACGAGAGCCCGGGATGCGCGCGGCGCCGGCCGGGCTCGGTCCGCGACCCCATGGCGGCGGCGTCCTCGAACCCTGCGGACGATCTTCTCCCGGCGTTCGCGAACGGGATGTCCCGTGCTCCTCTCGATGGGCGCGGGGTACGGGACGGCGCGCTGCTCGAGGCGCCGACGACGTCGATGTCATGGGTTGTCCTGGGCCCTGGCGCGCGACCCTCGTAGAGGACGCGCATCAAGAGATCAGCAGTCCGCAGGTCTGCGCCCGGTGGCAGGGGCGCCCTCGCCGTAACCCCCTACCCATGCTAGACTTGCCGCGCACGACGGGGGCGTAGCTCAGTCGGCAGAGCAGCGGACTTTTAAT
>WYBS01000176.1 GCA_011525755.1 Planctomycetaceae bacterium | reverse complement strand
GCGGGGGACGTTGCCGGCATCCGGCGGCGTGTGCCTACTCGACCCTCTTCAGCTGCGCGCCACGGACGTAGTCGCGACGGACGACGTCGATCACCTTGAGCGAGCCGTCGGCGCCGCGGAACTTCCAGAACCCCCAGCCGTTCGTCGGCGGGTACTTCCGGCCGGGGGGGACACCAACGATCGACGCGCGCGCGTGCCCCGCGGCGAGCGAGAGCGAGTGGAAGGTCTGGCCGAGGCAGCGCACACCGCCGTCCGCCTCGACCTTCGCGGTCAGCTCCTTGCCCTTGTAGCGCCTCACGAGATCGACCGGCGCATGGAGGAGGCCCGCGTCGATCAGGTCGCGCAGCGACACGTCGGGGCGGACTCCGACGGCGCGCTTCTTCCCGGCCTCCTTCTCCGCTTTGCGTTGGCGCCCGGGTCCTTTCGCGTCGATCTCGATGACGGGGAACGTGATGTCCACGCGGGCGCGCGCGAGGGACGAGCGGATGTCCGACGGGTTGAGGCTCTGCGTGTTCTTGCGCAGTAGCCGAACCAGCGACGCATCGGCGCCCTCGAGCACGTCCGCGAGCGCCTTGTGGACCTGCCGATCCACGAAGTGCGCCTTCCACAGGACCTCGAGCCGGTTCTCCTTCATCCGCTCGCGCGACAGGAGGTCGAGCGTGTCCTCGGCGGGCGTCTTCTCGTCGGAGATCCGCACGCTGCGGAAGAGCTTCTCGTCCGCGTGCACGGGGGCGCGCGCGTTGTAGAGGCGGTACTCGTCGCCGTCGGTGAGCGCGATCCACTCGACGCCGGCGACGGTTGCGTAGCCCATGACCTGGTTGATCCACCGGCGGTCGTTGAGGTCCTGGCCGAGGCCTTTGGCCTCGATGAAGAGGCGGGGCGACCGCAGGAGGAGGAGCGCGTAGTCGACGGGCTTGTCGCGGGGCTTCACCTTGTACTCGCGCTGGACCTCGTCGAGGTCCTCGACGTTCCAGCCGAGGGCGCGGAGCACGGGCTCGATGAGCGTCGCCTTGGTGTTCTCCTCGCCGAGCTTCCGGCTCCCGCCGTGGCGCGCGATCCTCTGGCGCACCTCGGCGAGCGATTCCCGCAGCGACGCCATCGTTCCGGACCTCCCTTCGCGCGGTTGGGGTATCACGGGCGGGGTGGCCGTGTCCAGAGCGGGCCTGTCCTTACTGTTCCGTAGCCTTTCCCGAGAGGGACCCCGCCGCGGCCTCATGAACCGCGGTCACGGCCTCGGCGTTCCCCGGCCCGGGGTCCCTCGGCTTTTCTCCGACATGGGGAGCGCGGGGAACGCGTATGGGCTGTTGCCAGTGCAGGATCGGTTGGAAGCGCCCGCGAGGCCGCCGTGGGTAGGCGCCAGCGCTGGGGCAACCTGTCTCCGGCGGAACGCACGGGCCGCGCGGCAGAGACCCTCCGCAGGTTGCTCGCGCGCCACGAGAGGGCGAACCACGACTGGGTCGAGCGGGCGCTCCATCACGTCGCGGCGGTCGCCATCGATCATCTTCGCTCGCACCTGACCGCGGACGGGCGTGGATCATGGCGCCGTCCTTACGTGCAGATCCGTTGGCCGGTCGAGTGGGACTGGGAGAAGAGCCACGTAGTGACCGGCCGCTTCGACTCCGAATCGCTCGCGAGCGAGGAGGGGCTGCGCGGCGCGGTCGCATCGATCGCCGTCGAGCACGTCTCCGTGACTGCGATGTGGGCGGCGACGGACTGGACCTACGTGCGCGTGGAAGACGGAAGGGGCATCCTTCATGTGCCGGAGTGGCTGCACGCGGAGCTGTCGAAGCTGCGCGGGCGCGAGCGCATCTCCGCGATCGAGAGTCTCCATGCGCCCTACGCGCTCGGGGCGATCCCCTCGTCGATGGATCACGATCGACTCGCGCGCGGCGTCGCCGAGATCGCGGGCGGGACGGGGTGGGACGAACGCGACACGTACGCGCTCGAGCAGTTCCTCGATCACGGGGCGCTCGGCTCCACCGCCAGGCCTGGGATCACCTTCAACGCGCCGGGTGTCGGATGCTCGGGCACGATCGTACTTGCCGTCGAGCCGCTGACGCTCGACGTCGACGCGCGCGAGGCGTACTTCCCCGTCACGGTCGGGATCGTGTTCGACCCCGTGGAGGGGCCGGACGGCACCTCGTTTCCGGACCCCGCCTCGTGGAGCGACGAGCAGCGCGCGCGACTCTGGCAGGACGTGGACGCGCTGGGGGCGTTCAAGCCGATCTCACGCGCTGCGCCCCGCCGGCTTGTCCGGCTTCGCGAGTCGATCCAGGACGCCTTCCCCGGCGGCATAGGCATCGTCGCCCAAAATCCACAGCTGCGCGCCGTCGTGCAGGCGCTGTGGGCGGGGGGCTTGGCCGCCCCCACGCGGTCCCGCGGCTGGCATCTGTCGGAGGACGGCCGCCTCGTCTTCGTGTGCAGGGTGCGGAAGCTCAGGGGTAGCGTTGTCGTCGGACTCGGGCCGGTGGCGGGGCAAACGAGCACGGAGGATCTCTGGCGAGAGGTCTCGAATCTCGACGCCTTCGCCGCGGACGTGGCCCTCGCCGTTCTCGCGCAGGTGTGCAAGCCCGCCCTGGGAGACGAGCCCGAGGGACTCGCGGGGGCTTCGGTTCGGATCAGCGCTCGTCAGATCCTCGGGTACATCGGGGCCGGCGGGCGCGGCAGGAAGCGGAACGAGGCCGCGCGGCGTGTCGCCGCTGCGATGGAGCGCCTGGGTGCACTCGTCTGCGACGTCTCGATACGATCGAAGCATCGCGGGGAGGCGTACCGCTGGTCCGGCGAGGCGCTGTTCCGCATCGTCAGGGCCGATGCGGGCGATGACCCGGATTCCGCCGCGTGGGACGTCCGACTGGGACAGTGGACGGAGCTCTGGCTGAACCGGAGTGCCTCCCTGTGGACGGCCCGAATGGCCAAGTCCCTTCTCCGGCTGCCCCGGTCCGGCAACCGGGCGAGCAAGCTCCTCGCGAAGAAGATCGGGATCAACCTGCTGCTGGAGCCCTACAAGGGGAGGGAGCGTCGGGTCAAGCATCGAACGCTGCTTGCCGACGCGGGTGAACTCCCGCGACCGGAGCACCTCAACGAGCACACCTACGGACGACTTCGGGACCGCCTGAACGGGGCACTCGAGCTCCTTTGCCATCTCGGAATCCTGGAGAGCTGTGCACCGGACTGCCGAGCTGGCGCCGAGCCCGAGAACCGCGCGAAGGGATTCTCCGGTCCGTGGCTCAACACCACCGTGACGCTTCGCCTCGCCGCGCCCTACTACTCCGAACGCCGTGGGACGAGACCCGGGTCAAGGGGGGCGACCGCATCGGCAGATGGGCCGGAGGGACCTGACGACGCGGGCGCCCGGCCATCGTCGGGTGTGTGGACGGAGGTCCGGGTGCGGAGGCATGAGCTCGGGATGAAGCTGATCGAGGTGGCCGGGAAGATCGGGATCGGGGCCCCGTATCTCTCTAGGCTCGAGCGGGGCGCCGCGCGGGGGTCGACCGGTCTCGCCGCGCGGGGGACAGCATGGCTGAATGCCGTGAAGGGCCGGCGGCGACCGCTGTTCCCGAAGCACCCGTAGCCGTTCCAGTCTGTCAGCAAACCGTTCCCACCTGTCAGCAAACCGTATCCCATCTGGCAGCATTTTCCTGTCCGCTTTTCTCACAAACCGTTTCACGGCAACGGGTTGCGACGTTCAGGCGGTCCGGGGGAAGTTCTGGAAACTTGGAAGGCGCGGGCGCGGCCGGAGCCGGCCCGCGCACCAACTACTTTCGTCGGCGGCATGACGACACGCGTCTACGGCCTCGCCGACGAGTTCATCGACCAGCCCACCGAGCGCGCATTACTTGCCGCGCTCGCCCGCGATCCGCCCCTCTTCTGGGATCTTGCAGCCGATCTCCCCGACGACGCATTCGCGGTCGAGCGCGAGGCGTGGATCGCACTCCGCAAGGCGATCGAGGACGGCGTCGCCGCGACCGCGCCGGCCGGGTGGGAGCCGGCGGCCGACCCGAAGGGCGCCGTCGCCCGGCTTCGCGACCTCCACGAGAAGCGCATCGCGGCGGCGCTGCTCGAGCAGATGCTCGCGCGGCTTCACGCAAAGGATGGATCTGCGACCGGCAGCCTCCTGGAGGGCATCGCCCGCGAGGCGGACGCCGCGAGGCGGAAGATGTGCGGCGCGGCCGCGGGGACGCTCCTCTGGGCGGACGATCTCCTCGCCTCGGTGCTCGGCGAGGCCTGCGAGGCCATGCAGCGGAAGGAGGAGACGGGCGAGGCGCTCGTCGGATTCAGTTCCGGGCTGCGGACGCTCGATGACATCCTCGGGGGGCTGAGGCAGGGCCAGATCGTCCTCGCGGGCGGACCGGGCGCGGGGAAGACCACGCTCGCGTGCCAGATCGCGATGCACGTGGCCGCGGGCGGCAACCCGGTCGTCTACGTCACCTACGAGAACTCCCCGCAGCACCTGCTCCTGCGGATCCTGTGCGCGGACGCAGGGATCCGGACGGTCGATGTCGAGCGCGGGCGGGCCGACCTCGCGCGCCTCTCCGCCTCGGCGGAGCGTCTCCGTCCCGCGCTCGCCCGGCTCGCGCTGGTCGATGGCCACTCGCAGCTCAGGGTCGCGCAGGTCCGCTCGATGGTGCGACGCGCGCTCGACCGGAGCGGGGCGGAGCGGGGGCTCGTCGTCTTCGACTACCTGCAGCGCGCGGCACACGGGCACGGGTACGAGCAGTTGAGGCACAACGTGAGCGCGCTCGCGGGCGAGCTTCGCGACGTGTCGAAGGAGACGGCGACCTGCGTCCTGTGCCTCTCCAGCCAAAACCGGGCGGGCGGCGGCTACGGCGACGGTCCGGGGAGCACGTCCCTCGACAGCCTCAAGGAGTCCGGCGACCTTGAGTACGGCGCGGACGTTGTGCTCTTCCTCGTGAAAAGCGAGCGGCGGCAGGCGGACCCGCCGTCCGTCGCGATGGACCTCGTGGTCTCGAAGAACCGGCTCGGGCAGAGCGGGATGAGGATCCCGCTCCAGTTCCGGCCGGACCGGGGCGACCTCCGGGAGGTCGCACGGCAATGAGCGGCGGCGGCGAGAACCTCGCGCTCACCGAGGCGCAGCTCGCGGAGTGCAGACCGGTGCGCTCGGGGAAGGGCGTCCGGGCGTTCTGCCCGTTCCACAGGTCGGACAAACAGCGGAGCCTGCGCGTGAGCGAGAACGGGCGCTTCAAGTGCTACGCCTGCGGCGCGTGGGGCTACATGGAGGAGGCTCGGAGGCGGCAGGCGGAGACGTGGCGCGCGGCGAAGGCGGGCATAGACGGGATGCGGGGGCCTGCGTCGCGTCCGGCGGCGTCGCCGTTCGCGCGGCCGGCGTCCTCTCCGCCGGAGCCCCCGAAGCCGGTGCGCGCCGACCTCGCGGAACTTCTCGCGCGCTACGAGGCCGCGCTCCCCGGAGGCCCGGGCGAGGCCTACCTTGCGCGGCGGCGCATCCCGCTCGAGCTGGCGCGCTCGCTCCGCGCGGGCTACGCGACAGCGGACACGTGGGTGGGCCGCAAGTGCCCGTGCCCGCACGGCCGGCTCGTGCTGCCGCACACGGCGCCCGACGGCACGATCCTGAACCTCTACGGCCGCGCGGTGGAGATCGACGAACCGGCGCCGAAGCAGTGGCGGCACGACCACCTGCCGGGCAACAAGGGGTACTTCAACGCTGCGGCGCTGCGATCACATCGCGCGTGGGTCTGCGAGGGGCCGTTCGACGCCCTCGCGCTGCTCGCGGCAGGCGTGCGCGCCGCGTCCGCCATCTTCGGCGTGGACGGATGGCGCTGGGAGTGGGCGAAGGGTGTGCGCGAGATCGTCTTCGGGTTCGACAACGACGACGGCGGCTCCAAGTGGAGGGAGATCGCGCGCGGGGCGCGTCTCCGCGGGATCGCGGTGGAGGTCCTCGCCGCCGAAGCCTACGGCGGCCAGAAGGACATCGCCGCGGCATGGGAGGCGGGCGTGCACGGTCTCGACGACGCCGTCGAGCGCGATGCGATCCGCGGCGAGGGCGCGCCGGAGGGACCGGCATGAGCGTCTGCGTCGAGATCCCCGCCGTCGATGTCGTCAGGCGCCTCGCCGCGAGCGGCGTCCAGCTGCGGAGGGAGGGCGGCGGCCTCGTGGCCCGGGGGCCGGTCGGTCCCCTGTTCCGGTCGCTCGCCGAGCTCCGCGCGCGACGCGACGATCTGGTCGCCTACCTTCGATCGCGGACCGGTCGGAGCGAGGGGGCGCCGGCTGCGTGAGCGACGCGGGCGAGCGCCTCCGCGAAGGCGACCTCCTGACCGCGGCGCAGGTGCTCCGGCTCCTGCCCGTCGGGAAGGCGACGCTCTACGCCCTCGCCGCAGGCGGGGTCATCCCGTGCGTCCGCGTCGGGGCGCCCGGGTCGCGCCGCGGGCGCCTCCTCTTCTGGCGCGCGGACATCGAGGCGTACGTGGAGGGCGCGCGCCAGGGGGCGCGCCGGGCGCCCGTGGGCGTGGACGCCGACGCCGTGCTGGCCCGGGTCCGTGGCCGGAAGGGGAGCCCAGCACGTGCCTAGCAGGAACAGGAGTGGATTCAGGCGCGAGGTGACCCCTCCATGGTCAACATGAGCAGCGAAAACCGCAGGTCTACAGACAAGAGGCGCCGGTCGTACGGCCGCGTCCACAAGCGTCCCAACGGCTCGGTGATCGTTCAGTTTCTCGAACCGAACGCGCCGCGCGACAAGAAGGGCAGGCGCAAGTACACGACCCGGACCGTCGCGTCGAAGAAGGAGGGCGAGGACTTCCTGAAGGAGCTCCGCCGCACGATCTTGGCGGGCACCTACCTGAAGGCGCCGCCGCAGCCCGAGCCGGAGCCCTCGGTGCAGGGCCTCACCGTTGACCAGGCGATCGCGCAGTACATCGACGCCGCCCGCGCCGCCGCGAAGTCCGCATCGACGGTCCGCCGCTACGAGGCGAACGCGCGCGCCATCGCGCAGTCGAAGATCGGCGCGAAGGCGGTCGCCGACCTCACCGCCGTCGACGTCGAGGGCTACATCGCGTGGCGCCGCGAGCGCCGCTGGTGGACGCACCGGAAGGTCGGGGACGCCTATGACGCGCCCGCGGTGGTCGAGTTGCGCAAGGGCTGCTCCGCGAGCCCGGCGACGGTCAACCGCGACCTCCTGCTCCTGAGGGCGGCGCTCAACAGGCTCCGGAAGCTCGGCGCGACCGGGGAGAACCCGGTGGACGCGATCAAGCCCCTGCGGGAGAAGAAGAAGAAGCGCGCAGTCCTGTCGCGCGAGGAGGCGAACACGCTCCTCGCGGCGTGCAGCCCGCCGCTGCGCCTCCTCGTGCTGGCGGGGCTCCTGACGGGCGCGCGGCTTCACGAACTTCTTCGCCTGCGCTGGGGCGACATCGACCTCTCGCGGAAGGTGATCAGCTTGTTCAGGCCCAAGACGGGCAGCGCCGCCGCGATTCCCCTTCACGAGACGCTCGCCGAGGAGCTCCGCCGCGTTAAGGCCGAGCGCGCGAAGATGGGGAAGCGGATCGTCGCCGACGGCGAGCCGATCTTCTTGAGCCGCGACGGAAAGCCCTACAAGTACCCGACCTCCGCGTGGCGGTTCGCGCTCAGGCGCGCCGGCCTCGCCGACCGCGAGGGGCTCGTGTTCCACTCGCTCCGGGCCACCTTCGCGACGGCCTACCTCGAAGGCGGGGCCGCGATCACCGACCTGCAGGGGCTCCTCGGGCACCAGTCCGTATCGACCACGCAGATCTACGCCGGGATGGTGGACAAGCGGGCGCGGACCAGCCTGGAGGCGCTCGGGTTCGGGACGTAGGACATTCCACTGCGCGACCTGAGCCCTTGCCCCCGTCCGGGGGTCAAGCGAGGATCTTCCCATGGAACGCGACCTGATCCTCCCCTCAGAACTCCCGTGGCCTGACATCAAGGGCGCTGATCTTGAGGAGTTGCTCTACTGGCTGCTCGATTCGATGGGCGCCAAGGATCTCGAGTGGCGAAAGGGAGGGAGAGGAGCGGGTGGCAATGATCAGGGCCGCGACCTCGAGTTCGCTTTCTTCATCCCGTCTCCGGACGGGACGCTCTCGAAGCAGACGTGGTGGGCGGAAGCCAAGGGACGTACTGGAACCGTGGCGCCGGTAGAGGTGCACGAAGCAGTCCTGAACGCGGCGGGGAAGCCCCACGTGGAGGTCCTTGTCATCGCGACGAATGCGAGATTCTCGAATCCGACTCGCGACTGGGTAAAGAGCTGGCAGCAGTCTCATCACCGGCCGGTCGTCAAGCTCTGGGAGCGCACGGACCTGGAGAATCTCTGCTCCAAGAACCCGATCGCCGTGGTGAGGCTCCACGGTCAGGCATTGAGCCCTCAGGGCAGAGTGGTAGTCGCCGCCACCAAGCTCTGGGACTACGCGTCCTTTTCCGACGAGCCAACGCTACGGAAGATCTGGAAGAGCCGCACCGACGTGCTGATCGATGATCGGGCACTCTTCGCGCTCGTAGCATCTGAGTTCGCAAATGGCGACATCGGCGAGCGTTCCTGGGCGCTCGTCGTTCCGGATGACGTGGTTTCATCGACGCTCGCCATCGGCCTTGTCAATTTCCTGTACCTAGCGTTTCGAGCAAACGCGACCGGTGTTCGCCAAGAACCACTCATTCGAGCGATCAGCTACCTCATCTTGGTCGCAACGCACAAGCGAGGTGCCGCATCAGTTGCCCCTCTCCTGTCCGGCGCGTGGGATGGTGTTGATGGGGGCCGGTATCCGACGCGAGTCAAGGAGATGATTCTGGACCCCGTGCTTGCGACTCTCCGAACGGAACTCAAGGATGTGTGCGCTAGCGACTGCAAACGGGTCCTCACCGACCCTGAGCTGTTAGCGGACTCGGAGGTGCGAACGTACTGGGATCGATTGCGTGTGAAGGAGACATCAGAAGGTGGGGACCTTGACCACGTTCTCATCGTCGAGCGAACGGGCGAGCCGTGCAAAGTCGGCTTCAAGCTCGGCAAGAAGATCCGCTGTCCGCTCTGCGACAGCGCCCCCGGCGTGGGTAAGTTCACAAGGGTGGTCGAGAAGGTGGTTCGCTTTAGGCGTAGCGAGGAAGAGGAGAAGAGGCGGACTACGTGAGCGCTGCTCCGCAATGTCCGTGGACCGTGGTCTCTTGGCATCGATCGATGCGCGCCCGCGGCGTTGCGGTCGAGCCGTAGTCGCCCGCTCCCACGCCGCGCGGCCATGGTGACGCGGCTCCATGCCGCGCGCGGACCTCGCTGGAGGCGCTGGGGTTCGGGACGTAGCGCGCCTCTCACGCCGAGTCGCTGCTGTAGATCACCACATCCACCTGGTCGCCGTCCCGCAGGGCCATGCTCTCGCGCAGCCGTGACGCCGCCATGATCTCGAGCTTCGTCAACAACGATGTCCCGACGTGGCGGAAAAGGAGACACGGCTCGGTGCGCGCGCCCTCAACTCGCGTGATCTTCGCCTTGAAGACGCGAGCGGGTCCAAGGTGCGGCGGGGTGCCCGGAAACAGGTGGTCGAGGGCCGGCACAAGATCACCCAGATCGACGCGGGCTCCGATCTCCACGTTCAGGGTCCCGGGCACGCAGTGGATGCCCGTCGCCGCCCTGATGCGCTCGATGCGGTCGTCTCGCATCACGGAGCGGGCGGCACCCCCGACGCCGCTGACGACGTGCCCGAGGAACCGCATCTCGTTCTTGTCCATCTCGCGCGTAGGATACCGTCCGGCCAGGCTTGGCCTGAAAGCGAGGTGCCCCCTGACCAAGCTTTTGGACAGGCCCGTGCCTTCGAACTCCCGCCTGCGGAGCGATAGCCGCAGGAATCGCAGCCGGAGCGGGCCAAGGCGTCCGGCAAGGGTTCGGGAGCCCTGAAGGTCGTGGCGGAGAGCCGCAGGCCACACGCGGCATGGCAAGGCAACGCATGACTATCGCGGGGGGCGCGTCGTTCGTGGCGCGCCCATCATCTTCCTCTCCGGCGCACACCTCGCTGGAGGCGCTGGGGTTCGG
>WYBS01000175.1 GCA_011525755.1 Planctomycetaceae bacterium | reverse complement strand
CGACGCGCGTCGGCTCTCGTCACCGATGACGGCACTCGAGCCGCTCACGGGGCTCGTGATCATCGACGAGGTGCAGCGGCAGCCGGAGTTGCTCCCGGTGCTCCGCGTCCTCGTGGACCGTCCGGCGAGCCGGTGCGGTTTCCTGCTCCTCGGTTCCGCGTCGCCCCATCTCGTGAAGGGCACGTCGGAGTCGCTCGCGGGACGCGTCGGATTCGTCGATCTCGGCGGGTTCTCGGTCGCCGAGGTGGGCGTCGATCGCCGTGACCAGCTGTGGACTCGCGGCGGATTCCCGAGGTCCTTACTCGCGGCCGACGATCGCGCGAGCGCGGCGTGGCGCGACGACTTCATCCGGACGTTCCTCGAGCGCGACATCCCGCAGCTCGGGATCACGGTACCCGCCGAGACGCTCCGGCGGTTCTGGACCATGGTCGCCCACTGCCACGGCGAGGTGTGGAACGCCGCGCAGTTCGGCCGATCTCTCGCCGCGTCGGAGAAGACGGCAAGGCACTACCTCGACATCCTCGCGGGAGCCTTCATGGTCCGGGTGCTCCCGCCGTGGTTCGAGAACTTGCGAAAGCGCCAGGTGAAGGCGCCCAAGATCTACCTTCGCGACACCGGCATCCTTCACGCCCTCCTCCGGCTCACGACCCTCGGTGACGTGCAGGGCCACCCGAAGCTCGGCGCATCATTCGAGGGGTTCGCCCTCGAGGAGACGCTCGGGGCGCTCCGCACGCGCGACGTCTACTACTGGGCAACGCATGGAGGTGCGGAGCTGGACCTTCTCGTGAACTCCGGCGGCAAGCGCTACGGCTTCGAGTTCAAGTACGCGGACGCGCCCGGCCGCACGCGTTCCATGCATGTCGCGATGGAAGACCTGGGGCTGGAGCACCTGTGGGTCCTGTACCCGGGCAAGACCGAGTACCCGCTCGGTGACCGGATCACGGTGATCCCCGTCGAGTCGGTCGGCCGCGTCGTGGAGGAGAGGTTCGGGCGCGCGTAGCGGCACGGCGTACGTCGACGCGGCGTACGTGGTACAGGGTCAGGCGAGCGCAAGTTGTTGCGGCGCAGATGCTTATGAGATCGTAGCCCGGACGTCGGACGGCCCGTCCGGGTTGCGGCCCCCGGAGCCCCCCCCGCTCCTACTTCGCGAGCTTCCTGTACTTGATACGGGTCGGCCGCGCCTCGGCGCCCTTCCGCCGGTGCCAGTCGGCGTCGTAGTCCTGGAAGTTGCCCTCGAAGAAGAAGACCTCGGAATCGCCCTCGAACGCGAGGATGTGCGTCGCGATCCGGTCGAGGAACCAGCGGTCGTGGCTGATCACGACCGCGCAGCCGGCGAAGCGCAGCAGCGCCTCCTCGAGCGCGCGCAGCGTGTCCACGTCGAGGTCGTTCGTCGGCTCGTCGAGCAGGAGCAGGTTGCCGCCCGTGCGCAGGAGCTTCGCGAGGTGCACGCGGTTGCGCTCGCCGCCACTGAGCTCCCCTACCTTCTTCTGCTGGTCCGCGCCGCGGAAGTTGAACCCCGCGCAGTAGGCGCGCGGGTTCACGGTCTTCTTGCCGAAGCGCAGCTCGCTCTCGCCGCCCGTGATCTCCTCGAAGACGCTCTTCGCCGGGTCCAGCGCGTCGCGCGACTGGTCGACGTAGGCGAGCTGGACCGTCTCCCCCACCGTCAGCTTCCCCGCGTCGGGCTTCTCCTGCCCGGTGATCAGGCGGAAGAGCGTCGTCTTGCCCGCGCCGTTCGGCCCGATCACGCCCACGATCCCGCCCGGCGGGAGCGAGAAGCTCAGGTTGTCGAACAGCAGCTTGTCGCCGTATCCCTTCCGGAGCCCCTCCGCGACCACCACCTTGTCGCCGAGCCGCTGCGGCAGCGGGATCATGATCTCGACGCCGCCCTCGGTCTCGCGCTCGCTCTCGCGCAGCAGGTTCTCGTACGCGGTGACGCGCGCCTTCGACTTCGCCTGCCGCGCGCGCGGCGACATGTTGATCCACTCGAGCTCGCGCTCGAGCGTGCGCTGGCGCGCCGTCGCCTGCTTCTCCTCGACCGCGAGCCGCTGCTTCTTCTGGTCGAGCCACGACGAGTAGTTCCCCTTCCACGGGATGCCGTAGCCGTGGTCCATCTCGAGGATCCACTGCGCGACGTTGTCGAGGAAGTAGCGGTCGTGCGTGACCGCGATGATCGTGCCCTTGTACTCCGCGAGATGGCGCTCGAGCCACTGCACCGACTCCGCATCGAGGTGGTTCGTCGGCTCGTCGAGGAGCAGCATGTCGGGCTGCGAGAGCAGCAGCCGGCAGAGGCCGACGCGCCGCCGCTCGCCGCCGGAGATCCTCGTCACGTCCGCGTCGCCGGGCGGCACGCGCAGCGCGTCCATCGCGATGTCGATCCGGCGGTCGAGCTCCCACGCGTCGGCCGCGTCGATCTGCTCCTGCACCTCCGCCTGCTCGGCGATGAGCTTGTCCATCTCCGCCGGCGTGAGGTCCTCGCCGAGGCGCTCCGTGACCTTGTCGAAGCGCTCGAGCAGCGCGCGCGTCGCGGCGACGCCCTCCTCAACGTTGCCGCGCACGTCCTTCTTCGGGTCGAGCCGCGGCTCCTGCGCGAGGTAGCCGATGCGGAGGCCGGGCGCGGAGTACGCCTTCCCCTCGTAGTCGGTCTCGACGCCGGCCATGATGCGGAGAAGCGTGCTCTTCCCGGCGCCGTTCGCGCCGATCACGCCGATCTTCGCGCCGTCGAAGAACGCGAGATTCAAGCCGCGCAGGATCTCGCGGCCGCCCTCGAGGACCTTCCTCAAGCCTTCCAGCTGATAGACGTAGCGGGTCATCCGGCCGAGAGAATACCCCGCAGGGGAAGGGAGGGGGCTCCGGGGGAGGGAGGTATGCTCACGGGACCATGGCATACGAGATCCACACCGACGTGAAGTACGGGCCTCTCGAGCGGATCGACGTGGGGAGAATCGGCGACGAGTGCCCGCAGCGCTGGTGGAACCAGTCGCTCGTCCGCGTGAACGACTGCGTCGCGCGGATCGGGGTGCTCCACGGGGAGTTCCATTGGCACCACCACGAGAAGGAGGACGAGCTCTTCTACGTCCTCGAGGGGAGGCTCCTCGTGGACCTCGAAGGGCGGACCGTCGAGCTCCTTCCGCGCCAGGCCGTGATGGTCCCGAAGGGCGTGCGCCATCGCACGCGCGCCCCCGAACGCACGGTCGTCCTCATGTTCGAGGCCGCTACCGTCGTCCCCACGGGGGATTGACAGCCGCGCGCCAAGCACGTTACCTCGCGGTATCGCCTCGCGGGCCCGCCGGGGACTGTCCTTCCCGGAGGAACGGGGACACCGACCGTGCTGCCCCGGCCCGCCAACGGGGCGGATCGGGCCCGGCCCGCCGGTTGCATGCTTCCGGACGTGAGGCACGCCGTTTCCCTGCTCCTCCTCGCCCTCGTCGCGGCCGCCGACTCCGTCGGCGACGGCAAGACGTTCGAGCTGCCGCTCCCTCCGAACGAGGACTGGACGGTCGAGAAGGCCGAGGGGAGCACGAAGGCGCTCCTCCGGACGGAGTTCGCGGAGTCGGATCCGAAGGCGACGGCCGAGGTCCGGGTAATGGTGCACGATCTCTCGAAGGGGCTCGCCGAGAAGACGCTCGAGAACGTCGCGGGCGGCTGGGCGGCGACGATGGAGGCCGAGATCCCCGGCGGGCGGCTCGTCGCCGAGGGGAAGTCCGAGCTCGGCGGCGAGGAGGCTTGGTCCCGCGACGTGCGCGGCGAGTGGGCCCGCCTCACCTGGCTCGTCTCGCGGAAGAACGGCAACCTCTACCTGTTCCATGTCCTCCGCACGAACAAGGCGATGGACGACGCGGACCTCGAGGCGGAGATCGCGGCCATGCGCGCGGGCTTCCGCCACCTCGGGGAGGAGAAACCCGACGCGCCGCGGCCCCCGGAGCCCCCCCCGATCAAGCCCGAAAGCCTCCCGCGCAAGGTGCTGAAGCTCGGCCACTGGCGGCTCGAGCTCGTGAAGCCCGAGGGCCTCCTCGAGGCGGAGAAGCTCACCCCGAGCGAGATGGCGAACGACGTCGTGGCGAAGTTCGAGGGCAAGGCCGAGCAGTCGGTCCTCATGGTCCGCGTCCACGCGCGGACCGCGGGCACGCGGAAGCTCACGCTCGAGCAGCTCGCGGGGCAGAAGCTGAAGCGTTTCGAGGAGGCGTACGACAAGGCGAACCGCCAGCCGCCGGAGCGCGACGCGGCGTGGAAGCCGCCGCTCGTCGATCGTGCGATCCGGCTCGTGCTGACCGGGCGCGGCCGCACGCTCCAGACCACGCGCTGGTTCCTCGCCGAGTGCCGGAACGAGCGCCAGTACCAGATCGAGATCTACGTCGCGGGCGGCGACCCCGACCGCTGGTCGAAGGAGATCAAGGAGATCCTCGACGGCTTCCGGCCGCTCCGGGAGTAGGGTGGTCGGCGATCGTGGACGTGGCGGGGGCGCTCACGCCCGCGGGGCACACGCGGTGGGATCGGGGGGGGCTCCGGGGGCCGCCCCTCTCCCCCGCGCCCCCTCACCCGAGGATCTGGGCCAGGTGGTGGCGCATGTGACGCACGTAGTCCTCCATGAGCCACGCGAGCGTGACGGGCGCCTCGCCGCCGATCCGGCACGGCGCGTCGCGGCGCCCCGCGGGCACGGCGTCCATCGCGTGCGCCACGTGCCCGTTGAGCTCCTCGAAGAGGTCGACGAGATCCCGCCACGGACGGCGCCGGTAGCCTTGGAGCGCGACCCACTCGTCCTGCGCGTAGTCAGGGAAGGCAAGCTCGCCCGCGATCGCCGCGCGCACGAACCGCTGGTGGTTGTTCGCGGCGGAGTCGATCAGGTGGCCGAGGATCTCCTTCCGGACCCACTTGCCGGGGCCGCAGTCGCGCGCGGCGAAGGCCTCGTCGAGGGCGCGCAGGCGGGGGAGGGTCTTTTCGATCTCGGAGCGCAGGTCCGCGGCGGTGTCCATCCCGCGAGGATACGGGAGACGGGGCGCGTCCGGCGGGAAAATGGTAGAGGGATCCCCATGGCACGCTACGTCGACGGATTCGTGATCCCGATCCCGAAGAGGAACCTAGG
>WYBS01000174.1 GCA_011525755.1 Planctomycetaceae bacterium | reverse complement strand
GCGGCACGCGTGCCGCAAACCGGTGCCCGCCGGCGGCCGGGCTCTGGCGGCTCCCGTTCGAACCGCGCGCCCACCTTCCGGTTATAGGGGGATCGTGTCCCCCGCCATCGAGGTCGAGAACCTGAGGAAGACGTTCCGCGTGCGCGAGCGGCCGAAGGGCCTCAAGGGCACGCTGCGCTACCTCCTGAACCCGCCCACGCGCGACGTGGCCGCGGTGGACGGCGTCTCCTTCCGGATCGAGCCGGGCGAGCGGGTCGCGTTCGTCGGCCCGAACGGCGCCGGCAAGTCCACGACGATCAAGATGCTCGCGGGCATCCTCCACCCGACGGCGGGCGCCGCGCGGATCCTCGGCCTCGTCCCGTGGGGCGACCGCAAGCGGCTCGCCTACCGGATCGGCACCGTCTTCGGCCAGCGCACGCAGCTCTGGTACCACCTGCCGGCGAAGGACACCTTCGCGCTGCTCGCGCGCGTCTACGACCAGGACGACGCGACGCACAAGCGCCGTCTCGGCGACCTCGTCGACGCGTTCGGCGTCGGGAAGCTCCTCGAGACCCCCGTGCGCCAGCTCTCGCTCGGCGAGCGGATGCGCTGCGAGATCGTCGCGAGCCTCCTGCATGCGCCCGAGGTCCTCTTCCTCGACGAGCCCACGATCGGCCTCGACGTGACGGCGAAGGCCGTGATCCGCGACCTCGTCCGCGACACCTCGCGGCGCGACGGGAGCACGGTGCTGCTCACCTCGCACGACACGGGCGACATGGAGCGCGTCTGCGACCGCGTCCTCGTGATCCACAAGGGCCGCCTCCTGCTCGACCGGCCGATCGCCGACCTGCGCAAGATCTACATCCGGAGGAAGGTGGTGACGCTCCTGACGGCCGACGAGCGGATCACGCTCGCGCTGCCGGGCGTGACCGTCACCGAGACCGCCCCGCACAGGACCGTGCTCGAGGTGGACGTCGAGAAGACGCCCATCGAGGCCGTCGTCCAGGCGGCGCTCAAGGCATCCAGGCTCCGCGACCTGACGGTCGAGGACCCGCCGATGGAGGAGATCGTCCAGGCGATCTACGCGAGCGCATGAAGGGGCTCGCCATCGCGGCGCTCGCCGCGCGCCACGCGCTCCACCAGCGCGGCGAGGTGCTCTTCCGCGGCGTCTTCTACCTCGCGATCCTCCTGATCTTCGCGCGGCTCTGGCAGGCGCTCGGCGCCGGCGGCTCCTACGTCTGGTACATCGCGCTCACCGAGTGGATCGTGCTCTCGATGCCGCTCCTCTCCGTCGAGATCGAGGAGGACGTGCGCCGGGGCGACGTCGCGTACGCGATCGCGCGACCGGTCTCCTACCTCCGTGTGAAGGTCGCGGAAGGGCTCGGCAACGGGATCATCCGGCTCCTGATGTTGGGGGGGCTCGGGGGCCTTGCGGCGTGGCTCCTCACGGGCACGCCGCCGCCGAGGGGCCTCCTCCTCTCCCTTCCCCTCGGCACCCTTGCCTTCTCCATCCTCGTGCTCACGCAGGCCGCGATCGGGCTCTCGGCCTTCTGGATCGGGGACACGGCGCCGCTCTTCTGGATCTGGCAGAAGCTCCTCTTCGTGTTCGGCGGGCTGATGTTCCCGCTCGAGGTGTACCCGGAGTGGCTGCAGCGCGCGGCCTACGCGACGCCGTTCGCGCCGCTCCTGCACGGCTGGGCGAGGCTCGCCTTCGACCCCGACCCGGCGCTCGCCGCCCGGACCGCGGTGCTGCTCCTCTGCTGGGGCGTCGCGCTCGTCGCGTTCGTGGCTTGGCTCTACCGGCGCGCCCTCGTGGTCATGGACGTGAACGGCGGATGAGGCACCTCCGGGCGCTCCTCCTCACGAACCTGAAGGCGTCGCTGGCGCTCCGGGGCGCGTTCTGGGCGCGCGCGGTGTTCATGGTGCTCAACAACGGCATCATGCTCGCGATCTGGCTGCTGTTCTTCCTCAGGTACGACAGCGTGCGCGGGTGGCGGGCGGCCGACACGGTCTCGATCTACGCCGTCTGCGCGACGGCGTTCGGCCTCGCGGTCGTGCTCGGCCACGGCGTGAACGATCTCGCGCGGCGGATCCACGAGGGCGGGCTCGACGCGCTCCTGACGCAGCCGAAGGACGTGCTGCTCCAGTGCGTCGGGTCGAGGAGCGAGGCGTCCGGCTGGGGTGACCTCTTCACCGGGGTCGTGCTCCTCGCCGTCGGGGGGCACCTGACGCCCGCCGGGATCCCGATCTGCGTCGTGGCCGCGCTTTCCGGCGCCGCGATCTTCCTCGCGTCGATGGTCCTCTTCCACAGCGTCGCCTTCTGGCTCGGCGACACGACGGCGGTCAGCCGGCAGGCCGTGCACTTCCTGCTCCTCTTCAGCCTCTACCCGAGCACGATCTTCGGCGGGTGGCTGAAGCTCCTGCTCTTCACGGCGCTGCCGGCGGGGTTCATCGGCTACCTGCCGGTGGACCTGCTGCACCGGTTCTCGTGGGGGACGCTCCTCGCGGTCGCGGGCGCGGCGGTCGGCTACGTCGCGCTGGCCGCGCTCGTGTTCCGGCTCGGGCTCCGGCGGTACCAGTCCGGATCGCGGTTCGCGTGAGCGGCGCTACGATGGCCGGCGGCGCGTCGTGGGCATCCGCGGCCGAGGCGCTCGGGATCGCTGGCGCCGCGAAGTAGAAGTGGGGGGGGCCGGGGGGCCCGCGACATGCGCGCGAGGAAGGAACCTATCCGCGTCCGGGACGTCGGGATCCGCCGCGGAGACGGCTGGGCGGAGCTCTCGGGCCTCGTGCGGACGCCGGAGGGTCCCGAGGCCCCGCTCTTCTTCCGGGTGCCTGACACGCGCGCCGACGCGCTCAGCGACCGCGCCGATCCGTTCCTCGCCGCGCTCCTGCCGTCGGCCGTGGCGAGCGGGCGGCCGCTCGCGATCGACGGCGAAGTCTCTCGTCGCCTCCTCGAGCAGATCGGCCAGCTGATGGAGATCTGGTGTTGGCAGATGCCTGACCGGGAGCCTGTCCCGGTCGAGGCCGCCCGCGTCTGGACGGGACGCCATGCCGGCGTTGCGACGGGGTCCTTCTTCTCCGGGGGCGTCGACTCGTTCGCCACGCTGCTTCGGAACCACGATCTCGAACGCGGCGAGAACCGCATCTCGCACGTGATCTTCGTGCTCGGGTTCGACATCGACCCCGACAACGAGGCGATGTACGGGATCGTGGCCGACCGGCTACAGGGCGTTGCGGATGCGCTCGGCGTGCGGATGCTCCGCGTCCGTACGAACATGCGCGCGTTCACCGACCGCTTCGCCGGATGGCAGTACCAGCAGATGGGCGCCGGGATGGCCGCGGTCGGGCTGAGCCTCGCGCCGCTCCTCCGCCGCGTGCTCATCCCGTCGGGTGACACGACGCTCGTGAGCACGCTCGTCGCGCCGTCGAATCCGCTCGCGGACCCGCTGTGGTCCACCGACTCGACCGCGTTCGTGCACGACGGCTGCGAGGCGACCCGCCTCCAGCGGATCCGGCGCCACATCGCCGGGAGCGACCTCGCGCTCCGGAACCTCCGCGTCTGCCTCCGGAACCGCAAGAGCGGGGCTCCGGCGGCGTGGAACTGCGGGCGCTGCCCGAAGTGCGTGCGAACGCTGGTGCTCCTCCACGTCGCGGCCGCGCTCGAACGCTGCACGGCGTTCGACGTGCGCGCGCTCGACCTCGAGGCGGTCTGCCATCTCGAGACCGACCCGCGCTACTCGGCGAGCCACCTCGAGGAGGCGCTAGCCGTGCTCGAACGCGAGGGCCGCGATCCGCCGCTCCAGGCCGCGATCGGCGAGGCGTTGCGCGAGAGCCGAAGCCTCGGCAAGCGCCTCAATGTCTACTGGAAGGTCGAACTTCGCCGCGCGCTGCTCCGCGGGTGGCGCCAGATCGTCCGGCGCCGTGCCCGGTAGCCCCCGGGGCAGGAGCACGGACCCCACAGTCCGGGCGCCGCCGCCGTAACTGGCGATCCCGCATGGGGATACGAGCGCCGCTGCATGTACCGAGTACCATGTCCGGGTTTGACGTACGTATGGAGGAACCTGCTCCAGCGGAAGGTCCGGACGGGGCTCTCGATGCTCGGGGTCTCCGTCGCCGTCGCGGGCGTCGTCGCGCTCATCTCGGTGTCGCAAGGGCTCCGGAGCAGCTTCGACGACTACATGGAGGCGAGCGGCGCGTCGATCGTCGTCTTCAGCGGCGAGGCGGCCGACCTCGTCTTCAGCCGGGTCACGCTCGACGACATCGCGGCGATCCGCGCGATCGACGGCGTCGACTCCGTCTCGCGCGTCCACTTCTCCGCCTTCCGGCCCGGCCGCACCGCCGGCAAGGCCCCCGCGCTGCCCGTGGTCTTCCTCTTCGGGCGCTACCCCGAGGAGCGGATCATGAACAAGTACAGGAGCTTCCTCGCGGACGGCCGGCTCTTCGAGAAGCCGACCGAGATCGTCGCGAGCCGGTTCATCGCCGACACGCTCGGCTGGAAGGTGGGGGCGAAGGTCGCGATCTACGGCGCCGAGTACGAGGTCGTCGGTCTCTTCGACTCGGACGTGCCGTGGGAGAACGGCGGCGTCATCATCCACGCCGACGTCCTCGGCAAGCAGCTCGGCAAGACCGACAGCTACACGCTCCTCTTCATCTATACCGCCGAGGCGGCGACGGAACGCGTGCGCGGCGCGATCGAGGCCGCGCTGCCGCACCTCCGCGCGGTCCCGCCGCGCGACTTCACGAACGCCTTCACCGACCAGCTCAAGCTCGTCGACGATTTCATCGCGCTCGTCACCGTCATCGCGGTCGTGATCGGCGTGCTCGGCGTGCTCAACACCATGATGATGAGCGTCGCCGAGCGCACGCGCGAGATCGGGACGCTCCGCGCCCTCGGCTGGTCGAGGGGCCGCATCCTCCGCACGGTGCTCGTCGAGGGGCTGCTCCTCTCCGGCATCGGCGGCGCCATCGGCCTCGTGCTCGGCGTCCTCGGCACCGAGGCGCTGGTCGCGCTCTGGAGCAAGGCGTACCTCGTCGCGACCTACCTGCCGTCGACGTTCGTCAAGGGCGCGCTCGTCGCGGTGCTCGTCGGGGTGAGCGCGGCGCTCTACCCCGCCTACCGCGCGGCGAACCTGAGGCCCGTCGAGGCGCTGCGCTATGAGTGAAGAGGGAATGGGGGGGGCGCGGGGGGACGGCGCGCTCGTCGAGCTCCGCGGGGTGCGCCGCGTGTTCGAGGGAGGCCAGGTCGTCGCGCTCGATGGCGTCGATCTCACGCTTCATCGCGGCCAGTTCGTGGCCGTCACGGGCCCGAGCGGCTCCGGCAAGACGACGCTTCTGAACCTGATGGGCGCGATGGACCTGCCGGACGAGGGCGAGGTGGTCTTCGAGGGGCGCCCCATCGACTCCCTGCGCGCGATGGAGCGCATCCGCGCGGAGCGGATCGGATTCGTCTTCCAGATGCACAACCTGATCCCGGTGCTCCGTGCCGCGGAGAACGTCGAGGTGCCGCTCGTGCCGCGCCTCCCTCGCGCGGCCCGCCGCGAGCGGGCGCGCAAGCTCCTCGGCGACGTCGGCCTCGCGCACCGGGCGGACGCGGACGTGCGGGGGCTGTCGGGCGGCGAGCGGCAGCGGGTGGCGATCGCGCGCGCGCTGGTGAACGACCCGGCGCTGATCCTCGCGGACGAGCCGACGGGCAATCTCGACAGCCGGACGGGCAACGAGGTGATGGAGGTGCTGCACGCGGCGCGCCATCGCGTGGGCGCGACGCTGGTGCTCGTGACGCACAACCTCGAGATCTGCGAGGGTGCGGACCGTCACGTGGTGCTGCACGACGGCAAGATCGTCGGAAGTCCGTAGGAGAGGGGGGCCGGGGGGGCCGCCGGCCTCGCCGCCCTGGCGCGGGTTCGCGGTGGACGGAACGGTTCCGAGCCTCGAGCCTCGCCGGCAAAGGCAGACCTGCCTTACCCGCCGCGCCGGCACGTAGGCCCAACGCCCTGTCTCCGTTCCCCCGGCCACTTGCGCCCGCCAGCCCCCGCCCGGCCGACGAGCTACGCAGAAATCAGGTAACCTGCTGGCCGCCTAAGATGTAGTTGCCGCTTCCTGTAGCCCGTAGGACGAGATTCGCCGATCCGCGCCGAATGGTGCGCTCTTGCGTTAGAGAAAACACGAACTGGTTCGTTCAGCCGGACACGGGACAAGTCACGTTGATGCCGCAGAGCGCAGCGCGATTGGAGCGGAAGCTCGCAGACCTGCAGCACGGTCGTTCGCAGTTCGCGTTGGGCCATCGAGGCCAATTCGAGGACCTTCGTCTTCGCGTCCGCGAGGCTGCGGCCTGGTGCCTGCAGTACTTCGACCCTTCTGCGATCGGAACCTCACTGAGGCCGTCGCGGCTCGCTCCCGCGCCGCTCGCAGACCGATGGACCGCCGTCGATGGCGTCGTCGTGGCCAAGCGGCACGACTTGAGGCGCAGTCCGGACGACCGCCATCCTCGAGGTCGCTTGCTCGTCTATTATCCCGATGCGGACCTCGCAGACGGGGCCGCGGAACTCGAGAGCAGCGGGTTCTTCGACGTGCACAACGCGCCCCCGTGGGGCAGCTGGATCGGCTACTTCGACGACCGCGGCCCCGATCACGCCTTCTCGTGCTATCTCCTGGCGTGGGTTCCAGAGTTCCTGGTCGCAGCAGCAGGAGCGGGGATCGACGTGAACCCGGAATGGTGTATTCGCTGGTTCGCTGATGCGAAGGTCACGCTTCGGAGCGTCCTGCAGCCCAGCGAGCTGTGGGATGCCCTCTAACAAGCCGCTGCATCGGACGAGCGGCGGGCGCGCGAGGGGCCGGTGCGGTAGCATGGGGCGGGCCGCTCGCGGCTGAGCGGCAAGGCGTTAGCCCGAGTTATTCACGAGGATCGAGACCGACGGGCAAGCGGGACCGCGCGGACCGACGCCGTTCGGCGAGGGAATCCACGCAACGAATATCGGGAGGGTGTTCTGGGCGAGGACAGCCGGTCGAGATCAAGGAGCGACGACGAAGCTGGCTCCAACGGAGCCTGCGAGGAGGAGCGACGCAGAGATCGGCAGGATGGACCGCCCAGAACCGCGAGACTCG
>WYBS01000173.1 GCA_011525755.1 Planctomycetaceae bacterium | reverse complement strand
GGAAAGGGCCCCGAGGGACGGGCGTTAAGCCGGGTTCTGTCGTGGGCGGTCATTTGTCTAAGGCGGCAGTTGCCTGACGCCTCGAACGGCCTTCCCGGAGGTTCGTAGCGGGGCGGGCTACCCCTGCCTCCCTATCAGGCCTTTCTCCAGGTGGGGTTTGCCGTGCCGGGGATGTCGCCATCGCCCGCGGTGGTCTCTTACACCGCCGTTTCACCCTTACCGCCCGGCCGAAGCCGGGAGGCGGTCTATTCTCTGTGGCACTTTCCCTATCCTTGCGGACGGTGGCCGTTAGCCACCACCTTGCCCTATGGGGCCCGGACTTTCCTCGGAGGCGTCTACCCCCGCGACCGCCTACCCGCCCTCGGGGCACCTGATTTTTCAAAGAGCCGCTCATTCTAACCGCTCCGCGCCGCATCGGACCGACGGAGGGCGACGCCGGGCCGCTCGCGAGGACCGCCGTCCGGGCCGGCGCGCCTTCGCGGTCCCGCGTGGGAGCGGACTTCCGCCATCCGCCGGCAGGGCCGCATCCCGGGTGATACAAAGGGTCCGGCGATGGGGCGTTTCGCACTCCCCCTGCTCGTGCTCGCGGCGGCACTTTCGGCCGAGGACGACCGCCCGGACCGGCGCGCCGACGCGGACCTCCAGCCGCGGATCAACGACGCGATCACGCGGGGGATCGAGTACCTTACATCCATACAGCAGCCGGACGGCAGCTGGACCTACGCCTCGGACCGTTTCCAGGAGGACATGACGGCGGGGCTCACGGCGCTCGCGCTCTACGCGCTCTCCGCGTCGAAGGTTCCGTCCGACGACCCGGCCGTCCGGAAGGGCGTCCGGTGGACGGACACGCACAAGGCCTTCTACACGCCCTCGGGGGCCTACTCGACCTACTCGGCCTCCCTGCTCGTCCTCGCGCTCACCCGCATCGATCCGGAGGCGCACCAGACGCGCATCCACCGCCTCGCGGAGTCGATCGCCGAGGGGCAGCTCGGGAACGACATGTGGACCTACCGCCTGGGATCCACCCGCACGAAGGGCAAGGAGCGGCGGCACGAGGAGGGACCGCCGCCCTTGATCGCGGGAGACAACTCGAACAGCCAGTTCGCCGTGCTCGCGCTCTGGGCGGCGTCGGCGCTCGCGGGCTTCGAGGTCTCGCCCCGGACGTGGCAGCGCATCCAGGCCTTCTACGGGAGGACGCAGCTCCCGGGCGGCGGGTGGAGCTACACGCCCGGGCCCGCGGACGGCACCGGCAGCATGACCTCGGCGGGGCTCTGCTCGTACGTCTACGCGACCGCGGGACTCCTGGGCGGCGTTTCCTCGCTGCCCGCGGCCCGGGCGGACCCGGTGGCGAAGCGCGGCGTGGAAGCGCTCCTCCTCGACCTCCCCACCGCGAGCTTCCACAACTACTACTACGTCTACGCGCTCGAGCGCGCGGGCACGGTGATGGCGATCCCGGAGAAGGAGTGGTACTTCCGGGGGGCGCGCGCGCTCGTCGCGCAGCAGGATGCGACCGGGCGCTGGGGGGGCGCCTCGCCGGCCGCGGCGAGGCCGAGGATCGCGGCCCGCGGCGGCGGGGCGTACGAGACATCCCTCGCCCTGCTCTTCCTCTCGCGCGCGACGCGTGCGGCGATCACCCGCGGAGGCGATCCCGACAGCAACCGGAAGGTCGCCAGGTTCCCGCAGCGCGTGGGGACGGCGCAGCTCGAGGAGGCGCTCCTCTACTACGTCACCGCCCCGCCGCCGGAGCGGAAGGCGCTGGCGCCCCGGTTCGCCGAGGCGGGAGCACCGGTGGTCGGCTTCCTCGTCGGGAAGCTCCGGGCGAGTGCCCCCGACGCGCGCCGCGCCGCCCTCGAGCTGATGGAGGTGCTCGTCGAGAAGCGGTTCCTGTTCGACCCCGACGCGACGGCCGGGGACCGCGACGTGATGATCGCGCCCATCGACGCCTACTGGCAGCAGAACCGCGACAGGATCCGCTGGGAGGCGGCCAAGGCGCGGTTCACCGTCGACTAGGGTCTGTTTCGGCCGCCGTCGGGACCGGGGTCCGTCCGGCCTCGGCTCCGCGGGCCTCCCCCGATCAGCGGCCGGCGAGCGTGCGCACGGCCTTCGCGATGCTCTCGGGATCGAGCCCTTGGTGGGCCATCTGCTCGTAGAGGCCGCCGCACCCCGCGCGGTGCGAGCCGAGGTGCGCGTACCGGGGAGCGAACCCCTTCGCGAGGAGCCAGGTGCCGTACCGGACGCCGAGGCCCGTGTCCCGGTTCTGGCTCTCCACGACGAGCACGAACCCCGTCCGCCCCACCTTCGCGAGCATCTCCTCGTCGGGGACGTTGAGCGTCGGCTTGTTGACGAGGCCGACGGCGATGCCTTCGGCGCGCAGCCGCTCGACCGCGTCGAGCGCGCGGTAGAGCATCTCGCCGTAGGAGACGACGTAGCCCGCCTTCCCCTCGCGCACGACGTCGTCCTTGCCCGGCTCGAAGCGGTAGCCCGGGCCGTAGAGCGGGGTGCCGTCCTCCCGGAGGATGTCGGGCGTGCCGGAGCGCGTCGAGAAGACGAAGCGGAGGCCCGGATCGTCGAAGATCCGCTCGATCGCCGCCCGCATCTGGTGCCGGTCGGCGGGGAAGTAGAGGCGCGTCCGGTCGCCCTCCGCGAGGCCGTTCGCCGCGAAGAAGTTGTTCACGCCGAAGTGGCAGGTGTTGTCGGCCATCCAGTCGACGCCCGCATGCGAGAAGTGCGCGAGGACGCTGCTCTCGTTGAGCCGCGCCATCGTGATCTCGGAGATGACCATCTCGAGGAAGGCGGAGAAGGTGCCGAAGATCCCCTGGCGCCCCTCGTCCATGCCGAAGCCGGCCGCCGCGGAGAAGTTGCCCCGCTCCATCACGCCGCCGCGGATGTACACCTCCGGGAACCGCTTCC
The DNA here is from genome assembly GCA_011525755.1 of Planctomycetaceae bacterium. GTDB lineage: Bacteria > Planctomycetota > PLA2 > PLA2 > PLA2 > PLA2. The sequence continues at coordinate 23,073 of WYBS01000173.1, read as the reverse complement.
CGATGTGGTGCATGCCGCACGACCCCTCGAGGTCGCAGTCGATCGCGAGCACCTTGCCGCGCCGCTCCTCGGCGGGCATCCGTTCCAGCTGCTCGCACACGAGCTGCCCGAACAGGTCCCGGTTCCTGCCCTGCTCCTTCGAGCTGCCGAGGTAGACGTAGCTCTCCTTCCGCTTCGCGACGGACTTCAGGTAGGCGGCGGCCGCGTGCTCGCCGCGCGCCTCCAGATGCGAGATCGCGAGCTCGGGCTCGATCACGTCGTGCGCCTTCGGGCTCCCCTCGAGCCCCCGCACGCCGGGCGCCATCCGCCGCCGGTTGACGAGCGCGACGGGGCCGGGCGTCAGGAGCGCGCGCTGGAAGCGGCGGTGGAGCGCGTCGAGATCCTCGCCGTCCCCCACGTCCACGGCGAGGCCGTGGCCCGCAAGCGTCCGCGCGACACCGAACCCCGCGAGGTACTCGCTCGGATGCCCCGCGATCGTGACGTCGTTGTCGTCGATCAGGAGCTTGACGTCGAGCCGGCGCGCCACGGCGAAACGCGCCGCCTCGGCGTCGTTTCCCTCCTGCTGCGAGCCGTCCGAGCCGAGGACGACGACCGACTTGCCCGGGTGCGCGATCGCGACGCCGTTCACGTAGGGCCAGAGATGCCCGAGCCGGCCCGACGAGAAGTGCACGCCGGGGGTCATGCCGCGCTCCGGATGGCCGGGGAGCCCTTCGAACGCCTCGCGGTAATGGAGCAGCTTCTCCGCCTCGAGATCGCCTCGCAGCACGGCGAGGAGGTACTGCAGCGCGACGCGGTGGCCCGCCTCGTCGAAGGGCACGGGCACAACGGGCGCGCCCCCGCGGACGAACCCGTCGAGGAGGAGCGCCTCGGGCACGACGTCCAGGGGCCCGCCGGTGTGCCCGCCGAGCCCCTTCGCCGCGGCGACCGCGGTGAAGAAGATGATCGCGTCGCGGCAGAGCTGGACGTTGCTCGCAAGCTGCGCGAGCTCCGTCCCCGACAGCCGAGGGGCGTGCAGGTCGAGCGCGAGCGGCTGGAACCGCCGGAGGTCGATGGGGAATGCCATGGGGGCACGGGGCGCCGGCCTACGGGTGTCCGGGGCGGGAGGATTCGAGGCGGTCTCGAGCGGCGTCATGCGGGAGCAGAGTGTACGGGGTGCGGGGGTCACTCCCCGCAGTCCGAAGAGGGGGGGGCCCGGGGGCCCTTCCCCCACCACCCCTCACGGGACGTAGAGGATCCGGACGCACGACTTGCACTGGATGACCTTCTTCCGTGCCAGCACCTGGACCGCGTCGTTCGCGGTGACCGACATGTGGCAGGACGCGCAGTGGAGGTCGTTCCCGATGCGACCCGCGATCCGGTCGATCGTGCCCTCCACGGTCGCGAGGGCGTCCTTGTGCTTCCGGCGGACGCGCTCGTAGATCTGGAGCGCATCCGCGGGCACCTGGGGCTGGAACGCGGCGCGCTCGCCGTCGTGGCCCTGGAGCTCCTGTCGGACGTCGGCGAGCGAGCCCTCGAGCTGCCCCCGGGCCCCCTCATGCTTCTCGCGCGCGACGCGCAGCTCCTCCTTGAGCTTCGCGACGGTCCCCTCCGCCTCTCCCGCCTTCTCGAGCGACTTCAGCGCCTTGTCGGAGAACGAGTTGACGTCGGCGAGCACCCCGGCGAGCTCCTCCCGGATCACCTCGTACTCGCGGTTCGAGAGCTTCGGGGCGTTCATCTGGGCCTTGAGCTTCTCGCGGCGTTCCTCGCGGGCCTTCACCTCGAGCTCCGCGCGGTCCGCCTCGGCGCGCGCGGCGCGCAGCAACTGCTCCTGCTCCGCGATGGACGCCTCGAGGCGTGCGATCGTGTCCGTGTGCTCCTTGAGCTTGATCGGCACCTGGTCGAGCCTCTTCTGGAGCCGGTCCCGCTTCCGGTCGATCTCCTGGAGCTTGATCAGGGCCTCGATCGCATCCATCTTGACCTTCGCTTCCGTTTCCATGCCTGCTCCGCGGCTTCAGGAATCCCCGGGCCGCTGCCGGGCCGGGCCGCTTCGGCCCGGAAAGAAACCGGGGGTCCGAACTTCGGACCCCCGGGGAAGGGCGAAACGTGGCGGGCGACTTCGCCCGCGCGGTGCGGCGTCACGGTCGCCGTCCTCCGGCTCATCGCTCGCCGGCCCCCTCGAGGAAGCCCTCGAGCTTCCGGGCGCGGACGGGGTGCTGGAGCTTCCGGACGGCCTTGGCCTCGATCTGGCGCACGCGCTCGCGGGTCACCTTGAAGATCCTACCGACTTCCTCAAGCGTATAGGTGTACCCGTCGCCGATGCCGTAACGCAACTTGATGATCTCGCGCTCGCGGAAGGTGAGGGTCTGGAGGACGCCCTCGATCTTGTCCTTGAGCATCTCGTGCGACGCCGCGGTGACGGGCGACTCGGCCTGCTCGTCCTCGATGAAGTCGCCGAAGTAGCTGTCGTCGGAATCGCCGATGGGCCGGTCGAGCGAGATCGGGTGCTTGCTGATCTTCAGGACGCGCTTCGTCTCCTCGACCGAGATGTCGGTCGCCGCCGCGATCTCCTCGATCGTCGGCTCGCGCCCCTTCTTCTGGATGAGCCGCTTCGTGACGTTCCGGAGCTTGCTCATCGTCTCGATCATGTGGACCGGGATGCGGATGGTCCGGGCCTGGTCCGCGATCGAGCGCGTGATCGCCTGCCGGATCCACCAGGTCGCGTAGGTCGAGAACTTGTAGCCGCGGCGGTACTCGTACTTCTCCACCGCCTTCATGAGGCCGGTGTTGCCCTCCTGGATCAGGTCGAGGAAGGTGAGGCCGCGGTTCCGGTACTTCTTCGCGATCGAGACCACGAGGCGCAGGTTGCCCGAGCTGAGCTTCCGCTTCGCGTCCTCGTACTCCTCGAACCGCTGGTGGATCGCGTGGACGCGCTGGCGGAAGCGCTCGTGCGTCTCGCACACCTTGAGCTGGAGCTCGTGGAGGCGCTCGTCGTGCGCGCGCACCTCGTCGCGGGCGCCCTTCACCTCGCGGAGCTCCTGGAGGCGCGCGGCGCGCTCGTCCATCTCCTCGAGGGTGTCCTCGAGCTCCTCCTTCAGCGGGCGGATCTTCTTCACCTGCAGCGCGAGCTCCTCGAGCAGGACGACGTTGCGCTTCCGGCGCGAGCGGATGACGCGGTCGAGCTCCTGGCGCCGCTTCAGGGGCGTCGCGTGGTGGTAGTACTCCGCGAACTCCGCCCGGACCCGATCGAGGATCGTCTTGATCGTGTCGAGGTTGCCGGGCAGGCGCGCCGCGATGTCGTCCTTGTCGGTGCGGCCGGAGGTGTTGATCTTGAGGGTCCGGTCGAAGGCGAGGTCGCCCGCCTGCACCTCCTCGAGGATCCGGATCGCGCGCTCCTGCGCGAGCGCGCACTCGAGCACCTTCACGCGGTAGCGGCGCCGCGTGAGCTCGATCTTCTTGGCGAGCATGATCTCCTCGTCGCGGGAGAGGAGCGGGATCTCGCCCATCTGGGTCAGGTACATGCGGACCGGGTCGTCGATCTTCTCGGCCGACCCCGTGCCGAGCGGCGCGGTCTCGTCGGGGATCGGGCCGTCGCCCTCCTCGTCGAGAAGGTCCAGGGCCTCGTCGCGGGGCTCGCCGTCGCCGGCGGCCTCCTCGCCCTCCTCCTCCTCGTCCTCCTCCGCGGCCTCCTCGCCGGCGGCCTCGGTCTCGTCGATGAGCTGCACGCCCATCTCGTCGAGGTGGAGCAGGAGCGCGTCGAGCTTCTCGGACGACACGAGGTCGTCCGGGAGGACGCGGTTGATCTCCTCGTACGTGAGGTGGCCCTTCTTGCGCCCCTCCTCGATGAGGTGCTTGACGTCGGGATCGAAATTCTCGTTGCTCATCCGGCTCCGTTTCACGACGTGGCGGCAGGGAAGTCCTTCCTGGCCCGGACCACGGCTTCGACGCTGGTCCCGGCTTCGCGCAGGCGCTCCTTTTCCGCGAGGCGCGCGAGGAAGGACTCCGCGTGATGGCGCGCATCGGCCGCGGGCTCCAGGGCCTGAAGGGCCCGGACCGCCTCGTCCTTGTCTGCTAGTACGCTCAAAAGACCTTCCCGGGTGACGGATTCTCCTCGCCTGTGCAAGTCGGAGAACGCGGCCGCGACGAAGCGCAGGCCCTCGTCCCGGAACCGCGCCGGCGGATAAAGGACCTCTACCCTATCCCAGAGGGCCGTGTCCTCGAGACCCGCCCGGAGGACATGCCGCTCCGCCTCGATCCAAGCCGGGGAGGCTTCGGGACGACCCACCCCCGCCCCGGGGGCGGTACGGGGGGCCTTGATTTCGCTGCGAAGAGTCGACTCGGGCACGCCGGTGCGCTCCGCCAGCAACCGCAAGGCCAGTTCGAAGCGAACGGGATCGGCGATTTTTCCGACCACGCCGACAAGCTCCTTCGCCGCCTTCTCCCGGCCTTCGAGCGTGCCCATTCCGTGACGGGAGATGGACCGCTCCATCCGGTAGGTCCAGAGGTCCGTGGCGTGCTCGACCGCCGCATCGATCGGCCCCTTGCCCGAAGCGACGATCACGTCCGCGGGATCCTGCCCCGGGGGGAGCAGCGCGACCGCGCCCTCGACCTGCTCCGCGAGCAAGGTCTCCGCGGCACGCTCGGCCGCCTTGAGCCCGGCCTCGTCGCCGTCGAAGACGAGGAACACGGGCACCCCGAAGCGCCGCAGCTGCTGGGCGTTCTCCCGGGTGAGCGCGGTGCCGAGGCCGGCGGCGACCTCCGCGAGGCCCGCCTGGTGGCAGTGCATGACGTCGGTATAGCCCTCGACGACGAGCAGCCTGCCGGCGACGCGCGCGGCCTCGCGCGCGAGGTTGAGGCCGTACATCTCCCTGCTCTTGTGGAAGAGAAGGCCGTCCGCGGAGTTCAGGTACTTGGGCTGGTCGTCTCCGAGCGTGCGCGCGCCGAAGCCGATGACCCTTCCCCGGAGGTCGTGGATCGGGAACATGACGCGCCCGCGGAACATGTCGAAGCAGCTCCCGCGGTCGTTCCGGCGGACGAGCCCCGCGGCGAAGAGCACGTCGAGGGGGATCCCCTTCTGCCGCGCGTAGCGGAGGAGCGCATCGCCCTCGTCGGGGGCGAAGCCGACGCGGAAGGCCGAAAGCGTCCCGGCGGTGAAGCCGCGCCGCTCGAGATAGTCGCGCGCGCGCTTCCCGGCGTCGCGCGCGAGGACGGCGGCGAAGAATCCGGCCGCGAACTCGAGCGCACGCAGGGCGTCGATGCGGAGCCGGACGCGCTCCGCCTCGCCTGGATCGGCCTCCGCGCGCGGCAGGGGCACGTTCGCCTCGCGCGCGAGATCCTCCACCGCCTCGATGAAGCGCATGTTGCCCCGCTTCATCAGGAAGGCGAAGACGTCGCCGCCCTCGCCGCATCCGAAGCACTTGAACCGGCGGCTCTCGGGGAAGACGGTGAAGGACGGCGTCTTCTCCTCGTGGAAGGGACAGAGCCCCTGGAAGTTGCGCCCGCTCCGCTTGAGGGTCACGTACCGCGAGACGACGTCGACGATGTCGACGGACTCCTGGACCGCGCGGATGACCTCTTCGGGGATACGGGCCAAACGAGACCTCTGCCGGCGACGAAGCCCGGGTCCGGCACGCCCTGCCGGAGCCCGAACGCAAACCCTTGAGTTTGTCTCATGCAGGGGGGACGGTCAAGAGCCGGGTCCACGCCTCGGGCGGCACCTCCTCGGGACGTGCCGTCGGCGCGATGCCCGCGGCCCGGAGCCGCGCCTCCCCGAACCGTTTCCGGAGCGTCTTCCGGCGCTGCTGGAAAGCACCCTGCAGAAGCGACGGAAGCCCCGCGTCCCGGAGCTCCCGCGCCTTCCCCGGCGCGCGCGGAACGAGCCTCAGGAGCGCGGACTCGACCTTCGGCGCCGGCCAGAAGACCTGCGGCGGCACGTGGCGGACGATCGCCGCCTCCGCGAGCAGGGCGACCGCGATGGCCATCGGGCCGTAATCCCCGGTGCCGGGCTTCGCCACGAACCGGTCCGCGGCCTCCCGCTGGACGAGGACAAGGGCGTCGTACATCGGGATCCCGTCCCAGAGGAGGTTCGCGAGGACCGGCGTCGCGACCGCGTAGGGGAGGTTCGAGACCACGCGGAGCCGCAGCGCCCCCGAGGCCCCCTCCGATTCCCACCGGCGGATCACCGCCGGGTTGAGCGCGTGCTTCCCCGCGAGGATGTCCTCGAGGAGGAACGTGACCGTCGGCGGCCACTCGCGGAGCCCCTTCGCGATGTCCTGGAGGCGCCGGTCGAGGTCGCAGGTGACGACGCGGCCGGCCCGGCCCGCAAGCGCGTCGGTGAGGATCCCGGTGCCGGTGCCGATCTCGAGGACGCAGTCGAGGGGGCCGACGTCCGCGTCCCGAACGATCGCGTCGATGAGGTTCCGGTCGACGAGGAAGTGCTGGCCGCGGAGCTTCGTCGGATTGAACCCGTGCGCCGCGAGGAGCGCCTGGACGCCGGTCTTGGTGGTCGGGACGGCCACGGCCCCGATTATGGACGAGGGAGGAAGGGGGGGGCCGTCAGTTCGAGACCGAAAGCGTTCCCGACGCGAGCGGGGCCGCCGGCAGCGCGAGCGGCGTGCCGGGGTCGGTCGTCGTCGCGAACGCCGTGACTCCGCCCGGCGCGATCGTGGCCGCGAGCGTCACGACCGCGCCCGCCGGGTCGAACGTTCCGTTGCAGCCGCTGCCGCCTCCGCCGCCGCAGGTCGCGAGGAGGAGCGGCAGGGCGACGAGCAGCGCGCGGGCCCGGCCAAGGGACCCCCACCGCTTCCACGCGAGAGGAAGGAGCGCGAGCGCGAGCCACCACGGGAACGACGCCTGCTGCGGCGCGGACGTCACCGATCGGACCGTCACGTCGTAGACCACGAGCAGGTGCGCCTGCTCCCCGGGGTCGAGCTCGATGTCCAAGCCCGGGAACGAGAGGGTCCCGTCGTCCGCCGCGAAGGTGCCCGTGCCGAGCACCGGCTCGGCGCCGTCCCGCCGGCCGTTCCCGTTCGTGTCCCGCACGAGCGTGACCGCGCCCACGTCCAGCGCGTCGTTCGCCGTGCCCGAGGCGGTCACCGCGACCGCGTCCACCCAGAGCTCCTCGTGGCTCGGCGCGGTGAGGAGGAGGCGAAGCATGAGGGCGTCGCAGACGGGGCTCGCGAAGGCGAGGTCCCCGAGAGGGAGGATCGTCGCGGTCGCGGGGAAGAGGGGGGGCGCGGGGGGGAGGACGCCGGACGCGCCGCCGAGCGTGAGCGTGTAGGAGCCCGTCCCGCCGGGGTTGCCGGTCGTCGCGCGCGCGGACACGGCGACGGTATGGACGCCGGTCTCCTGCAGCGTGAACGCGACCGACGCGTTGCCGGTGGGCGGCAGGTCCTCCGCCGCGATCTCGAGGTCCGAGGGCCCGAGGACCCGCAGCTGCGCGACCGTCCCGGAGCCGTTCGCGTCGACCGTCACCGCCTGCCCCGACGTGCCCGCGAAGACGTAGTAGTCGACATAGTGGAAGCCGCCGGTGGCGTCGCCGAGCTGCTCGTCGCCGTTCCCGAACGTCCCTGCGACCGGGCTCCCCGCCGCGAGAGGCCGCGCGTTGAGCACGACGTCGACGGAGCCCGTGTCGCGCCCCGCCCGCACGTGGACGAGGGCGAAGTCGGTCCGCACGTCGTTCGCCGGGTCGTACGTGTCGCCGGGCTCCCAGAACTCGTCGCCCGCGTAGACGAAGGGGTCCGTGCCGAGCGAGCCCGCGTTGCTCGCGAGCGTCGCGCCCGTGACCGACGAGCGGCCGTTCACCGCCTCGACGACGACGCGGTAGGCGCCGGGGGCGAGGTGGCGGATCGTGAACGTGCCGAGCCCGGAGCGGTCCTCGTCCGTGAGCACGCCGACGTGGTCCTCCCCCACCCCGAACGGGCCGATCGCGCGCACCGCGATCTGGTTCGCCCCCGCGCCGGACAGGCCGCGGACGGTCCCCGAGATCGTGCCGAGCCCGCTCGTGTCCAGGGGGTAGATGTCGACGAGCCCCGCCCGGTCGTCGGGCTCGAGCGAAACGCCCTGCTGCGGCTGGACCGGCACGCGGAACGGGAACATCGTCGGGATCTGCACCGGCGCGGCGAGGCCGAGGCCGAACGACGTCTGGTTCACCATCCCGACGGGCGTGTGCGCGAGGCCCACGGCGTGGCCGAGCTCGTGGAGGAGCGTCGCGCGGAAGAGATCCTCCGCGGTCGCGCCCGTGCCGGGCGCGGCGAGCGCCGCGGGCTCCGTGTTGATGACGACGAGCAGGTCGAGGATGTCGCCGTCGCCCGTATCGACGCTCTTGAGCGTGATCCCGAGCACGTTCGGCGAGAGCCCGAAGAACGAGAAGATCTCGCCCGTGTCGTCCCACGCGACCTCGTAGGTCGTGTTCGTGAAGGTGCCGAACGCCGTGCCGACGTTCGTGCCGTTGTAGGGGCCGCCGGCGGCCGCCGCGCCGAACGGCGCCTCGGCCTCGATCACGCCGTTCCACTGGTCCATGAGATCCTGGACGATGCCGACCGGGTTCGCGACACCCGGCACCGACTCGGTATCGACCGTGAATCCGATCGGGCGGCGGCTCGCGGGCACGGACTCGAAGACGTAGGCGCTCCCCGAGGGCGAGTTCGAGACGAGGAACGCGCCGGCCGCGGTCGCGAGGAGCCCCGCGGCGACGAGCGCGACGGCGAGGCGCCTCATCGGCCCGCCCTCTCCGCCTGCTCGCGCGCGATGCGCTTCACGGCGGTACGGAACGAGTCGAGGGAGGCGCGGGCCTCGCCCTCGAGCTCCTTCATCCCGGTGACGGGCACGGAGAGGCGGCGGCGGCCGTCGCGGTCCTTCCTGAGCGGCAGGACGCCGCCCGACGCCTGGAGGAGGACCGGGAACCCGTCCGCGTTCTTCCGGCCGAGGAGCAGGACCGTCTCGCACCCGGTCTCGAACCGCGGCATCCCGGGCGCGACCGTCTCGACGCCGTCCGCGCGGCCGCCGGGGAGGCGGAGCTCGATCGTCCCCCCGCCTTCGCCCTTCATGTCCTCGAGGAGACGCAGCCGCACGTGCGTGAAGACGAAGCCCGACTTCGGGTCCTTCCGCGACTGCACGCTCTCGACCGCGGCGCAGCAGACGCGCTCGGCGCAGCAGACGAGGTCCGCGGTGGTCTCGCGGGAGAGGGTGGTTCCGGGGGCGGCGTCCGCGAGGAGCAGCGCGAACACGAGGGCGACGAGCGGCCGGTGCATGTCCAGGGGTCCTCCGGGGTGCGGGAGAGTATATCCGCGCCTGCGGCGGCCCCCGGACCCCCCTTACTTCTTCTTCAGGAACTCCGCCCACGCCTCCGGATCGCGCCCGAAGGACCGGCCGTGCTTCCGCTCGAGCGCTGCGAGCGCGGTGATCCAGAGGATGGGGTCGCGCGCCTTGAGCGCGTCGACGAGGTAGATGTCCGCGTCGGGATGGCCCCGGTGGTCGAGGACGAGGACCGCCTCGAAGCGGACGTTCACGTCGGGGTCCTCGCGCGCGAGCGCGAGCGCCTTCGGGAGGGCGCGGGAGTCGCCGCACTCGTCGAGCGCGACGAGCGCCGCGCGGCGCACCGTCGGCGAGGCGTGGCCGAGGAGCGCGAACACCTCGTCGCGCTCTCCGAGCCGCGCGAGCGCGTCCGCGGCGGCCGCGACGAGGCGCGGATCCTCCGAGGCGAGGTCCGCGCGCGCCCAGTCGATGCGCTCCGCGATCCCCGCGGCGCCGATCGCGAGGAGCATCCGGCCGCGCGCCTCCCAGTGGCGGCGCGCGCCGGCCGCGTCGAGCTCCTCGAGGGCCTTCCGCACGTCCTCCTTCCAGCCGAGGGAGACGAACGCGCCGAGGACCGCCGAGCGGACGCTGAACTGCGGGTCTTCGGGCGCGTAGCGGAGCGCTGCCCAGAGCGCCTCGCGCTGGCCCGCGTCGCCGATCGTCCCGAGCGCGGTCACGGCGGCGATGCGCACGTCCCGCGACGGATGGTCGAGGAACGGCAGGACGTGCCGCGCGACGTAGGGCTTCCCGCAGCGGCCGGTCGCGAGGAGGAGCGCGACGAGGACGTCCGGACGCCGCTCCTGCCCGAGCTGCGCGGCGAGGAGCGGCACGGCGCGCTCGTCGGCCATCATCTCGAGCGCGCGCGCGACGGCGGTGCGGACGCCCGCGTTCGGGTCCTCGAGCGCGACGAGGAGCGCCGCGATCGCCTCGTCGGGCGGCGCGTGGGCGAGGAGCTCGGCCGCGCGCCGCCGGACGCCCGCGTTCGCGTGCCTGAGGAGCTTCACCCGCCCGGCGACGCTCGTGCCGAAATCGACCTCCTCGCCCGCGGGTTGGGCGACGAGGAGGAGGATCAGGGCATGCGCGCCTGCCACGCGCCCATTCTAGAGACGAGGGGGGGCTCCGGGGGCCGCGCCTTGAGGGCCTTCGCGTGATCGGCGAGCCCACGCGCGTCCTCGTCGAGGAGATCTTCGGGGCCGACGACGACTGCTGACTGGCTTGGAGGCCACCGCGCCGCCGCCAGCTTCCGCCCCGCTGCCGCAGGTCCCTGCGCCGCCTCTCGGCCGGCGCGTCCGGGGGAGGAAACACGCTCAGCCGTCCCGGCCGATCAGGCGGGCGGCCTCGCCGCGCAGGCGCTTCAGGGCCGGGTCGTGGGGGGTCGTCTCCTCCATCCATCGCACGGCCTTCTCGAACCACTCGTTCGCCTCGTCCTTGCGGCCGACGTGCCAAGAGGCCATGGCGACCCAGAACCACTGCCCTGCGCTTCCGCCGCCCTCGAGGTCCATCGACCTCCGCAGCTCCGCGATCCCGTCTTCCCACCGGCCCGCCCGGCAGAGGCAGGTCCCGAGAAGCTCTCGCGACCACGCAGCCCCAGGCGCCTCCGCGACGGCTCGCCGCGCGAGTTCGACGCCGCGCGCGGGGTCGCGCCAGCGGGCGTCCGGGCAGCCCGCATGGAACCGCCCGAGGAGACCCACCGTGAAGGGATGCGGCGCGACCTCCAGGCTGCGCCGGAATGTACCGAATGCCTCCTCGTGCCGCTCCATCTCCTCGAGCGTGATCGCGAGATGCGTCCACGCCTGCCATAGCCCCGAGGCCGTCGCGTACTCGAGATCCGCACGGGACTCCTCGAGGCGGCCGAGGGCCCTCATGCAGACCCCGCGGTTCAGTCTCAAGCCCGTCCGGTCGGCGGGTCCCATGTCCAGCACACGCGTGTAGTCGGCCGCCGCTTGGGCGAAGCGATAGAGGGCGATGCACAGGTCCGCCCTGGCGCGATAGGCGGGCTCGTGGTCGGGATGCCTCTGGATCACCTCATCGAGGATCACGAGCGCATCCTCGCGCTTCCCCTGCCGCTCCAGCAATCCAGCCTTCCGGACCGGGCCGTCCGGATCTGCGGGTGCAAGCTCGATGTAGCGGTCATAGCCCAAGATGGCCTTCTCGATCTCGCCAAGCGCGCCGAGGCAGGACGCGCGGTTGTAGATCGCCTCCGGGAGCGCGGGCTCGAGGGCGAGCGCCCGCTCGTAGGAGGCCAGCGCCTCGCGATGAAGCTGGTCCCGGCGGGCAGGGTCGCCCTCCCGCTCGGCCATCGCCTGGAGCGTCGTGCCGAGGTTGGAGTGGCAGTACGCCGTGTCCGGCCCCAGCTCAACGGCGCGCCGATGTGCGGCGAGCGCATCCTCGAGGTTGCCGAGCAGCTTCAGGACATTGCCCTTGTTCGTGTGGGCCCGGACGTCCCCGGGTGCGAGGCGGGTCACCTCTTCGTAGAGCCGGAGCGCCTGCGCGTACTCCCCGAGGAAGAAGAGCGCGTTCGCCCGGGTGCCCTCCGCATGCATGCCTTGGCCCGGTGGGACGTGCTCGAGCAGCTTGCGATACGCGTCCGCGGCTTCCTGGGGACGGCCCAGAACCTCGGCGAGGAGGCGCGCCTTGTTGTCCCAGAAGGTCGCGGACGTCGGCTTGATCTCGATCGCCCGCTCGAAGGCGCCGAGAGCTTCCTCGTGGCGACCCAGTCCCCGCAGTGCCAGACCTCGCGAGTTGTGTGCATCGACATAGCGAGGATCCAGGTCCAACGCGCGGGCCGCCGCCTCGGCCGCGTCGGCGAAGCGCCTCATTTCGTTGAGGACCGCCGCGCGACTCGCGTGGGCCCACGGCAGTTGCGGGTCGATCCGGACCGCCTCGTCCGCCACCGCCAGGGCCTCTTCCGGGCGATGCAGGCCTGCAAGGACCTTCGCACGAGCGGCGTATGCTCGTGCAAAGCCGGGCGCGGCGGCAATGGCCGCCTCCACCGCTTCGAGCGCTTCCCTGTCCCGCCCGAGGCCGTGCAGCACGACGCTCTTGTTCGTGAGCAGTCCGGGGCTGCGAGGAGCCTCGCCGAGCGCGCGCTCGTAGCACGCGAGAGCCTCCTCGTGCAGGTCGCGCCTGGCGAGGATGTTCCCCTTCTGGTTGAGCGCGAACCGGTCGTCCGGGCTCTTCTCGAGGATCCGCTGCGCGAGGGTGAGGACCTCGTCGTGGCGGGCGAGATCCATCAGGGAGTCGAGACGCCCGTGCGCGAGGCGCAGGGACTCCGGATGCACCTCCAGGCCGGCGGCGGTGACACGGTCGGCCCACGCGGGCTCGCGTGCCGTGGCGCAGGCCACCCACAGCGCGTACCACGACTCCTCGCTCCCGCGCGTCGCGACCTCCGAAAGGACCTGGTCGAACAGCTCCTGGCCACGGTCCTCCTTGTCGAGGCGCCTCCAGAGCGACGCGACCCTGACCCGCGACTCGAGGGTCTCGTCGCGGCCCAGGCGGCGCGCGACGAGCCAGTCCTCGAGGGCTCCTTCGAGGTTGCCGAGGCGCTCCCGGGAGACCGCGCGCTCAATCACCGCGACGAAGTGCACGGTGTCGCTCGCGGGCGCGAGCCGGATCGCCTCGCTCAGCAGGGGTTCCGCGGCCTCCCACCGCCCCCGCCTCGCGAGGATCCACCCCTCGAGGCAGGCGTCCATCGGCCCCGCGCGCGGGAGCCCGGCCGCAAGCTCCTCCTCCCGCGCGGCCTCCGCCCATGCTCCCGCCTGCGCGAGGAGGAAGGCATAGGCAAGGTGCGCCGTCCTCTGCGGGAGGCCACGTTCGCGGGCCGCCGCGATGTCGGCCGTCGCGCCGTCGAAGGAGTCGCCCTGTCGCAGCAGCGCGCGCCCGAGGTATGCCTGGACGCGACCGGGATCGAGGGCGATCGCCTCGCCGTAGAGCGCGTGCGCGCGGCCGGGGCCGGCGCCCCAGACGATCTCCTCCGGCAGGCCCCACTCGGCCATCGCGGTCTCGTCGGCCCTTCGGCAAAGAGCGTCGTACTCGAGCCGCCGGCGAACCTCCGCCTCGCGACCGCGTTCCACGGCGACCCACCCCGCGACGACGCCGAGCATGACCACGGCGGCAAGAAGAGCCGACGGCACCTTGTGGCGCTTGACCTTGCGCCAGCCGCGACCGAGGAGACCGATCCTCCGCGCGCGGATCGGGCCGCCCTGCGCGAACTGCCTCAGGTCCGCCGCCAGGTCCCCGGCCGAGCGGTACCGCCTCGCGGGCGCCTTCTCGAGCGCCTTGAGCACGATCGTCTCGAGGTCGCGCGGGATCGACCGGTCCCATCGGCGGGGCGACACGGGATCCTCGTCGAGGACCCGCCCCGCGACGGCCTGGACGGTCTCGCCGCGGAACGGCGGGCGCAGGGCCAGCGTCTCGTAGAGCGTGACGCCGAGCGAGTACACGTCCGTGCGGTGGTCCAGCCCCCCGCGCCCCCCCGAGATCTGTTCCGGGCTCATGTAGTACGGGGTCCCCACCACGTCGCCCGTCATCGTCATCGCCGCCAAGCCCTCGAGCCTCGCGAGCCCGAAGTCGACGAGCTTCAGGTTGCCCTCGACGTCGAGCAGCAGGTTGCCGGGCTTCAGGTCGCGGTGGATGACGCCGTGGTCATGCGCGACCTGCAGCGCCTCGGCGACGGCCGCGAACATCTCCGCGACGCGGGCGTAGTACGCGCGGGTTCCGGTCTCGGTCCCCGCGAAGCTGCTCCGCGTCTCGCCCCCCGCCACCCGGCGGCCGAGCCGCGACTCCCGCGGCCTCCGGCGCGACCGCCGGAGGTCCGCGATCACGTCGTTGAGCGGGCGCCCCTCCACGAGCTCCATGGCCGCGTACCAGACACCGCGGTCCTGGCCGAGCTCGTGCACCGCGACGATGTTCGTGTGCTTGAGCTTCCCCGCCGCCCACGCCTCCTGCTGGAACCGCTTCACCGCCTTCGGCACGCTCGTGACCGACGGGTAGAGCACCTTCAGCGCCACGCGGCGGCGCATCGCGATCTGCTCCGCCTCGTACACGACCCCCATGCCGCCGCGCCCGATCTCGCGCAGGATCCGGTAGCCGCCGATCGTCTCGGGCCTGCTGGCGCCCAGGTGTCGCTCCAGCTCCGCGATCGCCTTGAACCGCGCCCGCAACGCGTCGGCCAGCTCGGGGTGCGCGCGGATCACCTCCTCGGGATCCACGGCCTCCCCGCCATCGCGGCGGTCGCGCCACTGCCCGAGGATGTCGGAGACCTGCTCGTCACTCACCGTAGAGCCTCTCGGAGAGCCGCGAGACCGCGCGGCCATAGAGCTTCCGCGCCGCCTCCCGGCTCCGTCCCATCCGCTCGCCGGCCTCCGCCACCGAGAGCCCCTCGTCGTGGACGAGGCGGAGGATCGTGCCGTGGTCCTCGCTCAGCTCCGCGAGCGCGCGGCGGAACGCCTCCTCGCTCTCCGCCGCGATGGCGTGCGCGCTCGGCGAGGGATCGGAGCGCGCGAACGCGCCGGTCGCGGGACGCGCGCCGCGGGAGAGCTCGCGGCGAAGATCGCGTTTCCCGACCCCGAGCTGGTCGCGCGCGTGGCGCTGCACCTTGAACTCCGCGATCCGGGCAAGCCACCGGCGGAAAGAGTCCTCGTGAGGGCCCTCGAACTCCTTGACCTTCGCGAAGGCCGTGGTGAACGTCTCCTGGAGGACGTCCGAGACCGCGAGGCGTCGACGGAGCCGCTGCGGCAGCTGCCGCCGGATCTGGGCCTCGAGCTTCCGCGCATGGCGCTCGTAGAGCGCGCGGAACGCCTCCTGGTCGCCGTCCCGCGCGCTCTTCAGCAGGTCCAGGTCCGACGGTCGGCTCGCCATCCGCAACCGAATTGTCTCGTTTTCCGCGCTTTCCGGACAGGGGGGCGTCCGGTTCGGGCGCGAACCGTGACGGGTCTTCACGGGAGGGAGAGCGCGCACCCCCCACCGAGACGAAGGCGCGCGAAGGAGATCGCATGAGACTCAGGAAGATGGCGCTCCTCGGGCTCGCCGGCGTGGCGCTCGCGGCGGGGTCGCCCGGCAACCTCGACGAGTCGTTCGACGGCGACGGCGTATGGGTGGGGGCTCCGGGGGCCCTCTTGAGCGTGGCCCCGCTGGGCGACGGGAAGATCGTCGCGGCCGGGACGGAGCACGGCACGACGAGCGCGTTCACGATCGTCCGGCTCGACGCCGACGGCGGGCTCGACACCGGCTTCGGGAGCGGAGGAATCGTGACGCCCTTCGGTTCCGCGGTCGCGAGCGAGGGGCAGCAGCTGATTCTCGACGGGAACGGCCGGATCGTCGCGGTCGGCAGCGCGACCATCGAGCGCACGTCCGGAAGCGGGAAGAAGGCGAAGACCGAGCGGGTGCAGATGGTCGCGCTCGTCCGGCTGCTCTCGGACGGAAGCCACGACACGTCCTTCGGGGACGGCGGCGAGGTTCTCACGGAAGCAAGCGCGCTGGGGTCCGGCGCGAGGGGCCTCGCGTTGCAGGCCGACGGCAAGATCGTCGTGGCCGGATTCGCATGGGTGAAGCCCCCGAAGTCGAAGGGTGGCCCGCAACCCGCGAACAACCACGCGGTCGCCCTCCTCCGCTACAACGCCGACGGGACGCTCGACACCTCGTTCGGAACGGGCGGGATCGTCGTCGACAACTACACGGACGACAACGACCTGCCCGGGCTGAACGGGGTCGCGCTGCAATCGGACGGCAAGATCCTCGTCGCCGGGAGCGTGGGCACAGCCTCCCCGCTGGATGCCGGCTTCGTGAGGCGCTACGACACCGACGGCAGCCTCGACACGGCTTTCGGTGCCGGCGGCACGATTTCGATCAGCGCGCAGCTGCACGTGTCGCCCTCGATCGCCGTCGACGGGGACGATCGCATCCTCTTCGCCTCCGGGACCGGGGGGGACGGCGTGATCGCTCGCTACGACGAGGACGGGGTACTGGACACGACGTTCGGCGTGAGCGGCTGGTTCGAGACCGGTCTCTCCGGCGACGATGCGATCCGCGGGCTCGAGATCCTCTCCGACGGCCGGATCGCGGCGGGCGCGCAGACGCTCGGCAACGCCGACGGATTCACGCTCCGTCTCGACGCCGACGGCGGCCTGGACACCACCTACGGCAGCGGAGGGATCAGCGATCTCACCACACCCGGGGACGGCACCAGCGAGAGCATCTTCGACTTTGCCGTGGACCCGGACGGGAACTACCTCATCTGCGGATCCAGGGGCGGCGACTTCCTCGTCGCCCGGTACTACGGGAACTGACTCAGGGGCCGGGGGCGGTCGCCGAGCGACGCGCCGCCCCCGGAGCCCCCTCTATTCGGCGATCTCGTAGAGCCTGCCTTGGTGCAGCACGCGCACGCGGGTGCCGACGGACAGGTACCGCGCGAGCTCGGTGTCCTTGAGCAGGTCCAGGTACTCTCCGGAGAGGCACTTCACGCTCACGGTCGGGCCGTCGAAGCGCTGCTCCGCGAGCGCCGTGTCCTCCCACACGCCGTCCACGAGACGGAAGGTCTTGCTGCCGACCGATTTCAGGCCGACGCCCGCGCCGGCGCCGGAATCCGCCGCCTCGAGACGCTTCGCCAGCTTCGCGCCCGCGACCGCCCCGCCGCCGGCCTCCTTCTGCCGCCCGAACGCCTCCCCCGCCGCCTCGGCCTCCGCCCGCGCCTCCTCGAGCGCGCCGAGCGCGATGTCCTGGCGACGCCCGTCCGCCGGCGTCGCCGGCGCCCCCGCGGGCCCCCCAGTCCAGCGGTCGCGGAGCATCCGCTCCTCCTCGACCACGAGGAACGACGTGTACGGGGTCACGATCCCGTACCGCGTGCCGAGCCGCCGCACCTCCTCGACCAGCTCCTTCTTCTCGCCCTTCGCGCGGATCTCGCCGAGCAGGTAGCCGACCTGCCGGATCGCCCACAGCCTCGGCAGGTACTCGCGCTCGGCCGCGTCCGTGAACCGGGCGTCGTACGTGTAGGTGACCTCGCTGCCGCCGAGCTTGCCGGTGAGCGTCACCGCGCACGCGCCCGGCTTGCCGTAACGGCCCACCACCGATACCTGCTGCCCCTTGAAGAGGTCGGCGAGCCGCGCCGGGTGCAGGTCGTGCACCTCCGCGCCGTCCACGCGGAGCGTCACGTCCGTGAGCACCGGCGACGCCACCTGGTCGAAGAGCGCCGACGCCTTGATCTCGATGCCCTCCTTCTCCGACACGAAGAGCGCGTTGCCGCGCGTCCTGTCGGCGAGGTCCGTGAGGAGCGTCGCGTTGAGCTCGTCGCCGACGCCGAACGAGAAGATGCGCGCGCCCGCCGCGTTCGCCTTCTCCACGGCCGACAGGATCGCGGGGGTTTCCACGGGACCGACCGTCGCCTCGCCGTCCGTGAGGAAGAAGACGATCGGCACGCGCCCCTCGGCGCGGTCGATCCGGAGCGCAGCCACGAGCGCGTCGTGGATCGCGGTGCCGCCCGTCGCCTCGAGCCCGTCGACGAACGCGAGCGCCGCCTTCACGTTCTCGGGCGACGCGTCGACGACGCCTTCGCGGAAGGGTCGCGGCGCCGTCGCGAACGCGACCACGTTGAACCGGTCCCCCTCGCCGAGCCGCCCGAGTGCGTAGCCGAGCGCCGCCTTCGCCTGCCGGATCTTCTCGCCGCCGCGCTCCCCCATCGAGCCCGAGGTGTCGAGCACGAAGACGATGTCCTTGCGGAGCGCCTCGCCCTTCGCCTCGCGGTTCGGCGCGAGGAGCATCAGGAAGTATCCGTCCTCGCCCGCGGGCTTCGTCGACGCGAGGTGGAAGTCGACGTCGCCGCGCCCGAGCCCCCAGAGCACGCGGAGGTCGCGATCGCAGCGCGACGACTTCTCCTCGAAGCTCGCGACCACGCGGCCCTCGCCCTGCCGCACGACGTCGAGCGCGTGCGACGGGCTGAAGACCGTGCCCACGCCCGCCTCCGCGCGCACCTCGATCGAGCCGGACACGCGCGCGAGCCCGCCGCCGAACGCGTCGGCGCGCAGCGGGTAGCAGAGCTCGACGAGCCCGCCGACCGACGGCAGCAGCTGCTCGTAGCGCAGCGTGACGGTCGTGTCGCCGCGCGCGGGGATCGGGAAGAGCCGCGCGCGGATGAGCCCGCGCCCCGCGTACTCGAGGAGCCCCG
The DNA here is from genome assembly GCA_011525755.1 of Planctomycetaceae bacterium. Lineage (GTDB taxonomy): Bacteria > Planctomycetota > PLA2 > PLA2 > PLA2 > PLA2. The sequence goes on along the minus strand of WYBS01000173.1, from coordinate 4,646 downwards.
GATCCTTCTGCCGCTGGACGATCGAGAGGTAGATGTCCTTCGCGCGGTTCGCGTCGAGCAGCTCGCCCGGCACGTCCTTCCCGCCCATGCTCATCGTGAAGCGCGAGACCGACGCGCCCTCGGGCAGCGGGAAGAGGTAGATCCCCTCGCCCGGCCACGCGTTCGGGTTCCTGAAGACCTGCGTGATCTCGAAGACCGCGGCCTGGTCCTCGACGGTCGCCTTCACGCGGTGCTCGACGAGCCGCACGGGCCACGGCGGCCGCGGCTCCGGCATGCGCGGCTCCGGCTCGATGACGAGCCGTTCGAGGACGATCCCTTGGGCCAGCGCTTCGCCCGAGGCGAGCGCGAGGAGCAGGAGAAGAGCGCCGCAGTTCCTCATGACACCCATTCTGACGCGGTTTTGGAGCTTTCGTTCCAGAACGCGCGAGGGATCTTTTTCTTGGGTGGAGGGGGGCCTAGGGGGGAGGTCAGCGGGCGTGCTCGTGGAGCGGGCGGTAGTCGTAGGGGATCCCGTGCCGCTCGTGGAGCCGCCGGATCTCCCGGTGGTGCCTCTCGGTCAGCCCCGCGGCGGCCGCCTCGTCCGAGCAGTAGTAGGTCCGGCAGGCGAGCGCGCGCCCCTCCCGGTTGCCGCAGAGGGTCCCCTGGAGCCACGGGCAGACCCCTTCGTCCCCTGCCCCCGGCTTGCCCGCCGAAGCCTTGGCGGAGGCGGCCCCCCCCCACCTCACCATCTCCTCGTACTCGAGCCTCGTCACGAAGAGCCGATGCCCCGCTTCGCGGAACCGGCAGCACCGTCCCGAGAGCTCGCAACGGAGCCGGGGATCCGCCCGCGCCTCGTCGTCCGCCTCCCGGTAGATCCGCCTCAGGGCCGCTACGGCTTGCTCATGAGCTTCCACAGCTCCTCCCTCGGCGTGTCCCGGTCGAGCGCACGGTCGATCTCCGCGGCCGAGTAGATCGGCCCCGTCCCGGCGCCGGGGCAGGCCTCCGCGATCTCGTCCCAACTCGCGGGGGTCTCGACGATGCGCGGCCAGAACGGGAACGTGAGGCACTGGCGCGGCTTCACCGGGTGGATCGCGCAGCGCTTGTCCTCCGTGAGGAAGATGCAGTCGCCGCCCGGCTTGTCGACAAGCGCGAAGAGGCGGCCGACGAGGCGCACGTAGCGCTTCACGAACGCGTCGTGCGCGAGCCCGAGGTGCCGCGCGATCGACTCCTGGTCCCTGGGCGACAGCCAGACGTAGCCCTCCTGGCCCGTGCAGCAGTGCGAGCACTGCGTGCACCGGAACCGGAGGCCCTTCCCGTACCAGCTCACCCCTTCCTCCTCCCGAAGAAGAGGAAGATCGCGGCCGCGCCCGCGAGCAGGACGGCTCCCGCCGCGGTCGCGACGAGCGGCCACGGGCTCCCGTTCCGGGGGGGCTCCGGGGGCCGGGAAGCCCCCGGGACATCCTTGGGCTCGAAGGGGACGAACGGGTCGCGCGCCCCCGCGGCCTCCTCGACCCAGGGCGGCGGCCGGGAAGCCTCGAGGCCCGCGAGCGGGTCGGGATCCATGAACCCCGCGCGCTGCGCGCTGACGCCCAGGTCGCCGAGGTCCGCCACGCCGCCGCAGATCTTGAGGACCTGGGGGTCCTCGTCCGCGACGTAGTAGCGCGCCTGCGCGTCGAAGAGCGCCTGCGTCGCCGTCTTCGTGCGCACCTCGATCTCCTCGCGCGTCCCGGTCGTGCGCGGCGCGATCTGCACGAGCTTCTGGTAGGGCGCCTGGCATCTCGGCTGAAAGTCCCGGGCGCGCTCGAGGTAGCGCCAGGCGAGGTCGTACTGCCCGAGCGCGGAGGCGAAGTCCCCGAACCAGAGGCTGAAGTTGTAGTCGTCCCCGAAGAGCTGCCGGTACTCGAGGAAGAGGCGCCACGCGAGGCGGACGTCGCCGTCGCTCTCGAGGAGGGTGCCGTGGATGACGGCCGCCCGCAGCCACGCGTTGCCGTTGAAGAGCGCCTTCACGTCGGCGACGCCGCCCGACAGATCGCGGGCCTTGCCGTAGTGGTAGAGCGCCTCCTTGAGGCGGTTCTGGTAGCCGAGCACGAGGCCGAGGTTCTTGTGGTGCGCCGGGTCGTCCGGGTCCGCCTCGATCTGCTCCTTCAGGACCTTCTCCGCGAGCGGGTACTGGTGGTCCATCTCGTACGCGCCGGCCTTGTTCGTGAGGAGCAGCCGGCGGAGATGCGGCTGGCGCGTCCACTTGAGCCCCTGGTCCCACGCCTCGTGCGCGGCCTCGAACTGGTCCTGCATGTAGTAGCCGTGGCCGACGTCGAGGTAGCAGAGCGCGAGGTGGTCGGCGCACAGCTCCGGCAGGAAGTTGCGTCGCACGAGCTCCTTGAAGTCCTCGATGGCGCCGGGCGCGCCGTGGCGCGCCTTCACGTACTCGCGGCCGGCGAACTTCATCGCCGCGTTGGCGAAGAGGAGCCGGTTGGCGTCCACCTTCCCGCGCCGCACCATGGCCGCCTCGGCAAGCGAGAAGTCCCGGTGCGCATCGACCCTCCATGACTCGATCCGGGCCGTGGCCTCGACCTGCGTCTTCCGGTACGCGGCTTCGTCCATGCCCTCCGCTCGCGAGCGGGCGAGGTACATCTCGACCTCGGAGCGGTAGTAGAAGGCGCGCTTGCACCGGTTCTCGCCCCGTTCGAAGTACGCCTCCCACCGTTCGGGATGGGCGAGCGCGACCTCCCCGAGCCTTCCGTACTGCGTGTCGAACCGCTCGCCGACCGGGAGGGACTCGTCGGCGAGGACGCGGCGGGCGTCGGCGAGGAGCCGCTCGTACTCCTGCGCCTGCACCGCCGTCGCCGCGAGGCAGAGGAACACGAGGCGCGGGATCATCGGGCTGCGGATTGTAAACCCAAGCGCCGCGGGCTCTTACGCGCGGGAGGGGAGGAAAGAAGCGCGGGCGACCGGGCGGTCGCCCGCGGAGGGAACGCAGCCAGACACCCGCGTATTCGATCTAGGGCATTTTTGAAGGAAGGAAGATGTGGGCTACGAGCATCTGGCCGATATGCCCATTCTCCGCCGGCCGGACGACCCTGCAGCGTCTTTTTTCCCGCCCCGGCGTAACTTCCGCACCACCAACCTGTTAGGATGCCCGCGACCCGCAGATGGCCACCAAGAGGGACATCGAGCTCGCCTCGCTGCTCTTCCGGAGCGGCATCCTCAACCAGGAGGAGATCCAGGGGGCGCTCGCCCACCAGGGCAAGCTCCTGACGCAGGGCAAGGTCGTGTCGCTCGTCGACCTGCTCGTGGAGAAGGGTCTCATTCCCGCCGACGCGGCGCCGACCTTCACGGACGAGCCGCTCGACCGGCTGCAGCCCCTGCCGGACTACGAGTTGCGGGAGTTCGTCGGCGACGGCGCCTCCGCGCGCGTCTACCGCGGCGTGCACAAGCCGACCGGCAGGGACGTCGCGGTGAAGGTGCTCCACCCCGAGCAGGAGCTCATGGTGAAGGCGCTGAAGCGCTTCCTCCGCGAGGCGCACCTCCTCTGCAAGCTCGCGCACAAAAACATCGTGAAGGGGTACGAGGTCCGGAAGGTGAACGGCTTCCGGTACGTCGCGATGGAGTGGGTGGACGGCGGGACCGTGCTCGAGGAGATCGACCGGCGCGGCCGGCTGGACGGCCCGAACGCGCTCCACATCACGCGGCAGATCGCGAGCGCGCTCGAGTACCTCCACGGGAACGGGATCATCCACCGGGACATCAAGCCCGGCAACGTGCTCATCGACACGATGTGGAACGCGAAGCTGATCGACCTCGGGCTCTGCCTCATGGTCGGGCAGGCGCGCGAGGAGGCGGAGGGGACGACCGTCGGCACGGTCGGCTACATCTCGCCCGAGCAGGCGAAGGGCGTCGAGGTGGACGAGCGGAGCGACATCTACTCCCTCGGCGTGACGCTCTACCACATGGTGGTCGGCGAGGTGCCGTTCTCGGGCGACGACGACTTCGAGGTGATGAGCAAGCAGATCATGCAGTCGCTCAAGTCGGACAGGCTGAAGTCCCTGAACATCTCCCCGCACGTGCACTACGCGATCCAGAAGATGATGGCGAAGGAGAAGGAGATCCGCTACCAGCGGATGAAGGACATCGTGACGGACCTCGACGCGTACCTGAAGTCGACGGGCTACGAGGCGATCCCGTTCGCGCGGCCCGCGCGCGACACCGCCCGCGCGGAGACGCGCACGCCGAGCGGCCGCACGGCGCCGGCGCCGCGGCCGGTGGAGAAGAAGCCCGAGGCGCCGATCAGCAAGCGCCGCCGCCGGTTCCGGTAGCCGCCGCGCGCGCGGAGGGGATGGGGCGCGGGGAAGGGGACTCAGGCCCATGACACCGACCGCCGACACACGGCCGCGCGGAACACGAATCGGATTCGCGCAAGTCGCTGCGCCGCAACCAGTACCGGCCGCGAGCGCGCTCGCCACGTGACACCGGCCTCCGACGTATGGGTGTGCCCCATCGCCGGAAGGAGGTGCTACCTTGGAACCGATGGCGAGGCGAGAGGCGCTGCTCACCGCCGACGACTACGCAAAGCTCCCCGAGGACCTCCGCGCGGAGCTCATCGACGGGGTGCTCGTGATGGCGCCGAGCCCCGACCTGCGGCACCAGGCCATCGTTCTGCGGCTCGTGCG
>WYBS01000172.1 GCA_011525755.1 Planctomycetaceae bacterium | reverse complement strand
GCGGCACGCGTGCCGCAGCCGGTGCCGCGGTTCTCATGCGTACCGGCAAGAGTCGGTGAAGCTCATTCGCCCGCCTTGGCCGTCCCGGGCCGCGTGGTATCGTCAGCGCATGGCCGAGGAGAAACCGTCGTTCCTGAACTGCAACGTCTTGATGCGGTGCGTCAAGCCGTATCCGTCGGCGCGCAACCACGTGTACACGGGCAAGCTGATCGGGTACGACGGCCACTTCGTGACGATCGACGGGATCGTGCTCCACTTCGGCCACCCGAGCGTGGACGACCCGACCGGCGGCCTCACCCGCTCGCCGCGCGCGATCCGCTGGGTCGCGCTCCAGCGGATCGAGTACATCCGCGAGCTGCCGAAGGGCGTCGACGCGTTCGCGCCGGCGAACATCAAGGTTGGAAGCCACGGCACGGTCGAGATCGACGCGCTCTCCCGCCCCGACCTCCTCCCGGAGTAGGGAGGGAATCGAGGGGCCTCCCGCCTCCGCCGAGGCTTCGGCGGGCGGGCGGGGGGCGTCGGGGGTTCCGCGGGCAAGCCCGGGTCGTCAGGGCAGCCGCACCGTCCTGTAGACCGTCTTCCCCTCCTCCACGTCCACGTCCACCTTCACGTCGGCTTTCTTGCCGCGCACGGTGATGACGCGCTTGCCGCACTCGAGCGTCAGGCGGAACCGGCCGGGCGACACGGGGGCGGGTGACATCGATGTCGAGCTGCGGATTCTGCCCTCGCGGGCGCCCTCGAACATCTGCACGGCTTCGGTCAGGGCGCCGTTCTCGTCGGAGATGTCGAGCTCGACCTCGCCGTAGCGGATCTCCTCGACCGGGATCTCAAGGCCGTCGAGGCGCTGCCCGGCCTCGACCTTGACCGGCACCTCGCGCGATCCGTACCCGCTCTTGTGCGGCTGGGCCACGACCACGTATCTCCCGGGCGACAGATCATGGAACACGAAGCTCCCGTCCTCGGCTACCGCGATGCCGCGGATCCCGCCTCGCCGCCCCTCGGCCGGGAACAGGTTGACCATGCCGGGCGAGAACCCGGCGCCGGACAGGGTGAGCCTTCCCGCGATCGAGGGCCTCAGGAGCCGGAGGTCGAGACGCGTGACAGGCTCGCTGCCGATGCGCACCGACCGCGACTCGCTCCATATGCCTGTGTTTCCCATGCGGACCTTCCACTCGCCCGGGCCGAGCCACCGGAACTCATAGCTGCCGGTGCCGGTCTCGGCGAACCCTTCCGCGATGCACTGCGCGCCGTCCGGGAGGTCCAAGGATGCCCACATCGCCCCGGATACGGGCGTGCCGTCCTCCAGGGCGACCGTACCCCGAAGCACGGAGCCAAGGACGATCTCCAATTCCGTCGTCACGCCATCCTCGACCCTCGCGATCCGCGCCTCGCTGTCGTCGGCCACCCGCACGATCACGGGGCAGACAACGGCGGCAAGGTGCGGAAACACGACCCGCCCCGCCAGGTCCGTCCGGGACTTCGCATCGCACGTCTCGACCTCGACGTCCGGACGCGGGACGCCCGCGACATCCCTGACGACCACCACGACCGTCCCGCCGCGAGCGAGCCGGATCGACCAGTTCGCGCCTTCCTTGTCGCCGAGAACGTAGCCATGCGCGGATCGCTGCGGGGCGTGCCCCTCGTGCTCCGCCTGCAGGTAGTAGCCTCCGGGAGCGAGGCCCTCGAAACGGTAGTTCCCGTCGTCGTCCGCCGCCGTGCTCCGCGAGACCTCGTACGTTCCGCCCCCGAAGGGAGTGATGCCATCCCTCGTGAGGTTCCCCACGACGAGAACGCGGGCACCGCAGGCGGGCTCCCCGTCCGCATCGAGGATCCGCCCGAGGATCGTGCCCGCCGGAATGGGCGCGGCAGGCGTGGGCACCTGCCCGTCCGCCACATCCGCCGCGGAAGGCGGGACGCCGGCCTCCGTGCCCGCGTCGGGCGCAGCGATGGGGGCTTCGGGTGCAACCGCGGTTGTCCGGCCTCCGGCCCGGTCGACCGGTTGCGTCCGTCCCAGGTAGCCGCTCCCCCACACGCCAAGCGCCGCGACAAGGACTGCCGCCGCGAGAACCGCCTTGGTCTTCGCCGCCATTGCCAACCCTCCGAACATGCCCACCCCGCTCCGCGGCCACGCGAGCGGCAGCAGCGCGACCGACCACGCGCGCCGGCCGCCCGGCCCCGCGTCGAGCCGCGCCCGCAGCATCGCGAGCGCGCGCGTGAGCCTCGACTCGACGGTCTTTCCCGGCACCCCGAGCGCCGCGGCGATCTCCGCCACCGACCGCCCGTGGAAGAAGCGGTGCACGACCGTCGACCGGTACGGCTCCTCCAGCGCCGCGACCGCCTCCACGACGCGACGCTGGATCTCCAGCTGCCCCGCCACATCCGCAACGGACGGCAGCGCCTCGGTCCGCGCGGCTCCCCGCTCCCGCGCATCCCGCCGCCGGTCGCCGCGCCGCCGCTTCAGCGAGAGCCGCCGCGCGACCGCGCCGAGCCACGCCCGCGCGCGCGACGGGTCGCCGGGCGGCCGCCGCCACGCGGCGAGCATCGTGTCCTGCACGACGTCGTCCGCCTCGTCCGCCGGGAGCAGCCCGCGCGCGATCGCGCGCACGAACCCGGCGTGCCGGAGCAGCGTGTCGGGATCCACGCCAGTACCTTCCCGCGGCACGCGCGGTCCCCGCAAGTCACTTCCGGAGCGGCGCCATCATCGGGTCGTTCCACGAGCGCCGGTAGGGCCCGTAGTCGGCGACGATCTCCTCCTTCGGCGGCGCGCGCGACAAGGGCTCCGACGGCTCGCACGCGTAGATCACGGGCGTCTCGCCCGTGAGCCGCTCGGCCACGAGCCGCCGCGCGTTCGCCTCGGTGAACGCGCGCACGTGGAAGGTCCACGTCCAGGGGTCGCCGTCGCGCTCGACGTAAAGGCTCAGGCGGAACCAGCGCAGCTTCCGCATGGATGGGGAGGGGCGGGGGGAACCCGGCTCATCCGATCTCGGCCAGGGACTCGCGGTGCGCCGCGATCACCTTGTCGAGGTCCGCGCGCTCGTGCGCCAAGGACACGAAGAACGCCTCGAACTGCGAGGGCGGCAGGTAGACGCCGCGCCTGAGCATCGCCCGGTGCCACCGCGCGAACCGCTTCGTGTCGCACTTCTCCGCGTCGGCGAGGTTCCGCACGGGGCGATCCGTGAAGAAGACCGTCATCATCGAGCCCACCCGCTGCACCGTGAGCGACGCGTGCTTCAACCCCTCCGCGAGGTAGCGCCCCTTCTCCTCGAGCGCCTCGTACGCCTTCTCGTCCAGGGGGCCGATCGTCGCGAGGCCCGCGGCCATCGCGAGCGGGTTGCCCGAGAGCGTGCCGCCCTGGCTCACGCGCATCCCGAGCGGCGCCACGTGCTCCATGAACTTCCGCTTCCCGCCGAACGCGCCCACGGGCAGCCCGCCGCCGATCGTCTTCCCCATCGTCGTGAGGTCGGGCATGACGCGGTAGAGCTCCTGCGCTCCGCCGCGCGCCACCCGGAACCCCGTGATCACCTCGTCGAGGATGAGGCAGGCGCCGAAGCGCGAGCACGTGTCGCGGAGCCCCTCGAGGAACCCCGGCGCGGGCGGCACGCAGCCCATGTTCCCCGCCACCGGCTCGACGATCACCGCGGCGACCTCGTGCGCCTTCAAGAGCGCCTCGACCGCCGCCGCGTCGTTGTACGGCGCGACGAGCGTGAGCTTCGCGACCTCCGCCGGCACGCCCGGCGAGTCGGGCCGCCCGAGCGAGAGCGCGCTCGACCCGGCCGCGATCAGGAAGGGGTCCGCGTGGCCGTGCCAGCAGCCCGCGAACTTCACGATCTTCTCGCGCCCCGTGACGCCGCGCGCGACGCGGATCGCGGCCATCGTCGCCTCGGTGCCCGAGTTCGTGAACCGCACGAGCTCGACCGACGGCACGCGGTCGACGACCACGCGCGCGAGCCGCGTCTCGTGCTCCGTCGTCGCGCCGAAGCTCGTGCCCTTCGCCGCCGTCTCCGCGATCGCGCGAACGACGTCCTTCACCGCGTGGCCGCGGATCAGCGGGCCCCAGCTCATCACGAGGTCGACGTAGTCGTTCCCGTCGATGTCGCGCACGCGCGCGCCCTCGCCGACGGCGAGGATCGGCGGGTCGCCGCCGACGGGCCCGAACGCGCGCGCGGCCGAGCTGACGCCGCCCGGCATGTAGCGCTGCGCCTCGGCGAACGCCTCCCTCGACCTAGGAAGCATCGAGGATCTCCTGCGCGCCCTCCTCCTTGAGCCGCGCCGCGACGACCGCCCCGAGGGCGCCCGGGTCCCCCCCGGCCCCCTCCCCTTCCACCATGCGGCTGCCGTCCGTGGCGGCGACCACCGCGCGGAGCCGCAGATGGTGCCCCTCGGGCGTGCAGAGCGCCCCTACCGGAACGCTGCAGCCGCCGCCGAGGAGGTGCAGGAGCTCGCGCTCCGCGTGCACGGCGCGGCCGGTCGCCTCGTCGTGGAGCGCCCTCAGCGCGGCGACGACGTCGGCGCGATCCGCGCGCGCCTGGATCCCTAGCGCGCCCTGCGCGGGCGCCGGCAGGAAGTCGAGGAGCTCCGTGATCGCGTCCTTCCGGCCGAGGCGGCGGAGGCCCGCGGCGGCGAGCACGATCGCGTCGACCGCGCCCTCCTGCACGCGCCGGAGCCGCGTGTCCACGTTGCCGCGGAGAGAGACCACGTGGAGGTCCGGCCGGCAGCGCAGGAGGAGCGCCTTCCGTCGGAGGCTCGCGGTGCCGACGCGCGCGCCCTTCGGGAGGTCCATGAGCGTCGCCCCCTTCGACACGAGCGCGTCGTGCCAGTCCTCGCGCGCGGGAACGGCGGCGACGACGAGCCCCGGCGCGTCCTCGGTCGGCAGGTCCTTCAGGCTGTGGACCGCGAGGTCGATCTTCCCCTCGCGCAGCGCCTCCTCGAGCTCGAGCGTGAAGAGGCCCTTGCCGCCGAGCTCGGGGACCGGCCGCTCGGTCTCCTTGTCGCCGCGCGTCGTGATGAGCTCGAGCCTCACCTCGTGGCCGCGGCCGCGGAGGAGGTCCGCGACGAGCGTCGACTGCGTGCGCGCGAGCTGGGAACCGCGGGTGCCGAGGACGAGCCTCACGACCCGCGCACGATAGCACGGAGGTATAGCGCCAAGACAGCGGCGGCGGCGAGCGCGAGCGCCGTCCGGAGCGCGGTCCGCCCCGTCGCCTCGCCGCGAGGCTCCGGCAGGCGTCCGTCCCAGGGCCGGTCGATGCCCTTCGTCCGGACGAGGCCCGGCGCGGGCGAGCACGCCGCATCCCCGACGATCACCTCGAGGGGCGCGAGCATCGCCTCCGCGCGCTTCCGCTTCGCCCTCTCGACGAGCACCGCGAGCGTCGCGTTGTCGTCCCACTCGCGGTCGACGGGCATCCCGAGCCAGAGCGTCCGCTCGTCCGCCCAAGCCGCGACCGCGCGGCCCTTCCACGTGAGGATCCCCTCGCCCTCGCGGGTCGCCACGCCGTCCCAGACGCACTCGTCGAGGAAGAGCCCCTCGAAGATGCCCGAGGCGACGCAGTCGGCGCCGCGCACGGTCTCGCCGCCGCGCGCCGCGACGATCACGAGGTCGTCGCCCTCGCGCGCGGGCGTGCCGACGGAGAGCGCGGCGCGGACGAGCCGCGATCCGGTCTCGTCGCGCACGCCGACCGAGAGCCGCCGCAGCGCGAACCGGTCGTCGCCGTCGTAGTTGTCCGCATCCGCGACTTCGAGCGTCTCCGTGAACGGGATCTCGTACCCCTTGCCGGTCTCCACGCGGGCGCCGTTCACGGTGACCTCGCGCGGAGGCCCGTCCGTCGCGGCCGCGAACCAGATCGTGTCCTGGCGGACGACGATCGCGTCGATCCCGACGTTCACGCCCTCCGCGGCGCGCCCGACGACGACGTACCCCTCCCCCTCGACCCCCTCCCGATCCGTCGCGAGGACGCGGAGGTCCGCGGGCGGCATCGACGCCGCCGCCTCGAGGAGCCCGCCTGACACGTCGTGCACCTCCACCTTCCCCATCCGCGCGATCTCCAAGTCGGTCGCCTCGAGCGCCGTGCGCCCGTCCGCGCGCCGCGCGTGCATGTGCGGCCCCACGTCCCGCACCACGTGGATCGAAAGCCCCCCGCGCGTCGCGAGCGCGGGCCCCGCGGCGCCGAGCGAGAGGAGCGCGACGGCCGCGCACTCCATGAGGAGCAGCGGGTCCACGCGGCGGCGCGGGGCGGAAGGCGCCTCGGCGACGGCGCGCCAGAGCTGCAGGGACGGCCAGACCATCTCCCGCGGCCGCCGCCTCCACCGGTCGAGAAGGATGAGGAGCGCGAGGAGAAGGAGGCCGAGGAGCGCCCACGGGGCGTCGAGCGTCATGCGGCCCCCACGACGATCCGCTCGACCGCGACGATCAGGTCGCCGTCGGGCTCCACGCGGCAGAGGCGGGCGCCGTGGCGCGCGGCGAGCGCCTCGCGATCCGCGAGGAACGCGGCGGCCGCGGCCTCGAACCGCTCGCGTCCGGCCGCGTCGAGGCGCACGTCGACGAGCTCTCCCGTCTCGGCGTCGCGGATCCGGAACCCCTCTCCCGCGGGCACCCTCACCTCGTCCTTCGCGACGACGTGGGCACAGACGAGCGCGTCCGCCCGGCGCCGGAGCGCCGCGATGGCGTGGGCGGCGGGTTCCGCCTCGTAGAGATCCGACAGGACGACCGCGGTGCGGCGGCCGGTGCCGACGGCGGGCGCGCGCTCGACGGCAAGGGGGAGGTCGGCGGCGCCGTCGGCGGGCGTCTGCTCGAGCGCGCGGAGGAGCTCCGGGAACCGCTCCTGCGCGGTGAGCCACGGCGACGCGCCGCGGCACGACGTGCAGGCGACGCGCGCGCCCGAGGCGAGGCCGAGCCAGCCGAGCGCGGCCGCGAGGCGGAGCGCCGCCGCGTCCTTCCCGAAGCAGGCCATCGAGCCGGAGCGGTCGAGGACGAGCAGGAGGTGCGCCTCCTTCGGCGCCTCGAACTCCTTCACGACGAGGGTCTCGAGCCGCGCGTAGGCGTTCCAGTCGATGATCTTCGCCTCGTCGCCCGGCGCGTACGGCCGGTGGCCGCCGAACTCGACGCGACCGCCGCGCTCGACGAGCGGCGAGCGCCCGGAGCCTCCGCGGCCGGCGAGCGCCTTCGCCACGAGGCGCTTCAGCACCTCGAGCCTCTGCCGGAACTCCTCGTCGAAGACCACGCTCATGGGAAACGGCGCCCGCGGGCGCCGGCCCACCATTGTGCACAAGGGCAGGGATGGAAGGGGGCTCCGGGGGCAGCGGCGGCGCCGCCGTCGCCGCCGCCGCCGGGCTGACGGACCGCACCGCTCCGCGCCGAGCCTTCGTTCCGCGAGGGTAGGCGAGTCCTCCGCCGTCTTGGGATTGTCGCGACATCACCTGGTACCGGGGTCGTGGCACCTCCATCCCGCGGGCCGCGCCGGGCCGTCGCGCCGCGGTGTGCGAACATCTGCCGCCCGCTCGAGATTGCGGCGGCGGCCGGGCGCGTTCGCGCCGACCGTGTGCGAACATCTGGCGCTCCCCGACCATGGGGTAGGCGGCCGGGCGCGCTGCGCCCCGCGGCGCGCGAACATCTGCCGCCCGCCCGAACTCATGGCGGCGCGCCGGACGCGTCGGCGACCGGCCGTGTTCGAACATCTTCCGCCCCGTGACCTCGGGGCAGCCCGCGGGCGCGTGGCGACGGGCCGCGTGCGAACGTCTGCCGCCCGCGGAGCTCGGCGTGGCCGCCCGGGCGCCTGGCGACGGACCCCGGCGCCCGGCGTTTCGGCGGGGCAGGTTTCGGCGGCGGCGGCTCATTCCTTTCATCCATACAGGACGGGTCCGACAGGATCCTCGTGGTGCTCCAAGCCCGACGATTCGAGTGCCGACCCAACGCACCGAAGCCGCGCCTTGCCGTGCGACCCCCTCGCTTGCTTCCCCGTACCGCGCTCCTTCGGCTTCCCCGCTGACACCTGCTGCCGACACACCGATTCCACAGTGACACCGGCTCCCGACGTGCAACGAGGTGTCAGGCGCACATGTCAGCCCAAGCCCGTCATCCGGGCCGGGTCAAGGCGCCGCTGGGCGCGTGTCATCCAAACGCGGCGCCTCGGCACTTCTTCCCGTAGGATGTCGTTGCTGCCCCGCGCGTCCCGGGCGCCACCCGGGCTGAGGAGCGCTCGAGTGGGCCGAAGAGCTGCTCTTGTCGCGGCTGTCCTGGTCCTCGGCATCATCGCCGCATACTCGCTGTGGGGAAGGCCCAACGCAGCCGCGCGTACGTCACGCGTCTGGCACCCTGACGACGCGGTGCAGTTGCCGGATGAGGGCCACGCAGCCTCGGGCGAGTCCTCGTCGAGCGGTCCTCCCGACGCCGGTGCCCCGACCGCGCACGACGCCAACCGCGGCGGCCTGCGGGTGGCCGTGGAAGACGGCAACGGGCAGCCCCGAAGGGGCTCGCAAGTCAAGGTGCTCCTCTCCTCCTACCCGGCTCTCGTCTGGAGCGAACTGCAGCGAACCGGGGAGAGCGGTACGGCGGAGTTCGCGGACATCGCGGCCGGTCGAGTGGTCGTCTACGTCTCCGTCGGCAGCCTCGATCGCTGCCTTGCCGCCGACATCAACGCGGGGGCCGTCACGGACGTACGAATCCCCGTTCCTCGGGGCGTTCAGGTCGAGGGGCATGTCCGCCATGTCGAGAAGGGCCCGCTCGCGGAACTCACGTTGCACTTCCAACGCAACGACGGAACGCTCTTCGACGCGATGGCGACGACGACCGACGCAGCGGGACTCTACCGCCTGACCGATGCGGCCCCGGGAAGGTACCTGGTCTCGATCCGGCCCGGGCCGGGCCACGCCTACCTCGATGCGCCGGCGGTCGACACCGCCGAGCAGGATCTCGTGTTCGGAGTCTTGAGCTTGGCCGGCACGGTTCGCGACGCCGCCTCAGGACAGCCGCTGGCGGACGTCCGGCTCCGGATCATGGCTCCCTTCTGGGCCGAAGCCGCGACGGACCCCAGCGGCAGCTATCGGTTCTTCGACCTGCCCCGCGGTCGCTACGGGATCACCCTCGGGAAGGATGGCTACGCCGCCGGTCAGGTCGATGCGAGGGTCGACGACCCGTTGCCGCACACGGCGGACGTATCCCTGTATCCGGCAGCCCGCTTGCGCGTGCAGGTAACCGACTTGGCAGGACATCCCGTGACAGGCGAGCACGTTCTCCACGCCCGGAGTCTGGGCTCCGGTCCGGCGGCCGGCGGAAACCTCGTCTCGGACGGGTCGGGCTGGATCGCCGCGACGATCGCGCCCGGCACCTACGATCTTTCAATCAGGGTGGACGGCCACAAGCCCGCGAGCCAGCGCGTGGTGATCGCTACGGGAGAGAACACCGCGTACTTCAAGCTCGAGCCCATGGGCGACGCGGCGGGCGACACGGCCCTGCGAGGCGTCGTCCGCGACGCCACGACGGGCCTCGCCGTCGCCAGCGCCATCCTGCGCGTCGACGGCGTGACTCCGGTCGCCGTGACCAACGAGCAGGGGGAGTACCGCTTTCGGCATCCCTGGCAGACGTGCTCGCTGTTCGTGCTGAAGGACGGCTACGGCACGACCATCCTCCGCGATGTCGCCGTGGAGAGAGGCGCGTGGCGCGCGCTCGACATCGGCCTCAAGCCCGCCGCCGTCCTCGAGGTGCGCCTGACCGACAGTGACGGCAATCCGATGGAGGGGGAAGTCAGCCTCGGGATCGCCTCCCTCGACCCCGATCGGCCGTTCCGGCTCGGGACGAGGGTGGGCCCGGCGAAGGAGGGACGGCTGACCTACCGGCAGCTCCTGCCGGGAAAATACCGGTTGACGTTCGCCGTCCCCGCCGGCCGCGCGATCGTGGAGACCGTCGTGCCGGCCGGAACGAGCACCCTTGAAGTTTGCATTCGAGAACCCGGGTGAGAGGCGGCAGGGGCCTTCAGCCGGGAGATCGCAGCGTCCATGACAGCCGCCGGATGGTCACGCCTGGGAACCGGGAGAAGTCGCGGTTCTCGGTGAGGATCGTCCTTGCGCCGTGCCCGAGGCAGACCGCGACGACCTGCGCGTCGAAAACCAGGTTGCCCGACGCCCCGGAGTCCCGGACGGCCTGTTCGAACAGCGGCCAGTAGCGCGGCCCAGGCAGGAGGAGTCGACAAGAGGGGCTCTCGAGGAGCGCATCGATGGCAGCGAGCGCATCCCGGGGCGGCGTCGGCGAGTCGAAGATGCGTGCATGGGAGACGACGCGCACGAACTCCGCCGTGCAGAACACCGGCAGCGCCCAAGCCTCATCTCCTTCTGCGAGTCCGCGGAGCGCCCTGACTGCCTCCTTGTGAGGCGACAGGTCGCTGCGGTCGGCGTAGACAAGGAGGTTCGGTCGACCGCGATCAACGCCGGCCCTCCATGACGTCGTGAAGCGAGTCCCGATCGGCAACGTTGACCCCAGGCAGGAGGCGACCCTTGTGCGCCTTCCACCGGAGCCGGAAGCGCTTCGCGTCGGGCGGTCGCTCGGCGAGCAGCGCGGCCAGGGCCTCCTCGATCAAGGCGGTGAGGGTCTTGCCGCGCTCCGCAGCCCGCTTGCGGGCGGCTCGCAGGAGGGCGTCGTCGAGATCGACCGTGGTTCTCATGCATAGGATCACATCGCTGTTATGCATACACGGAAGGTCCCGTCTCGCGGTCACTCGTTGCGGGAGCGCGCCAGCCGAAGAGCGTCGCGGCGCTCCGCCCCGAGCCACCGGCACGAGCGGCTGGTGATGGCGCCGTGCCGGCCAAAGTCCCTGCCATCGGGGCTAGGCGGCCTACGTCGCGTAGCGCGGGCCGCCGCCCCAGCCGAGGATGCGGCGCAGGCGGCCGTAGTAGGACAGGAGCCCGAGCCGGATGAACACGAACGGCCTCTCCGCGCGGCGCACGAGCGCGCGCTCTGCCGCGCCGAACTCGCGCGACACCTGGCCGTCCACCACCACGCGGCCCGCCTGCTCCCTGCCGTGCAGCCGGAACTCCATCGACTGCTGGCCCGGGATCACGAGCGGGCGCTGCGACAGCGTGTGCGCGCAGAGCGGCGTGATCACGATCGCCTCGAGGTCGTGGTCGAGGAGCGGCCCGCCCGCCGCGAGGCTATACGCCGTCGATCCCGTCGGGGTCGCGACGACCACGCCGTCGCCCGCGTACGCGAACGCCTCCTCGCCGCCGATCCGGCAGGAGACATGGAACACGCGCCCGCTCTGGAGCCCGGTCAGGACGACGTCGTTCAGCGCGTCGTAGCTCCACTCGCCGACGCTCGCCGTGAGCCGCATCCGCTCCTTCAGCGTGAACCGCCGCTCGCGGATGGCGTCGAGCGCCTCGTCGATCTGGCGAGCGTCCACCTCGGTCAGGAAACCGAGCCGGCCGAAATTGACCGCGAGCGTCGGCAGGGGTCGATCCCCCATCCGCCGCGCGGCGGAGAGGATCGCGCCGTCGCCGCCGAAGACGAGCGCCCACTTCGCCTCGATCTGCGAGAGGTCGAGCACCCCCTCGAGGTCGACCGCGACGACGCCGAACTCCTTCTCGAGCCGCGCGCGGCAGGCCGCGACCGCGTCCTTCACGCCGGATTTCTTCGCGTTCCCGAGGACGACGACCGGCCCCATGCCCCCCGCGCCCCCCTACTTCAAGGCCCCGCGCCTTGCCTCCGCCTCGCACCGCTCGGCGATCTGCGGCGCGGAGAGCCCGTAGCGCTTCAGCAGGTCGTCGCGGCTCCCGTGCTCGACGAAGCGATCCGGAAGCCCGATGCGCACGATCCGCGCGCGCGGCGACTCGAGCGACTCGAGGACCGCAGAGCCGAACCCGCCCGCGAGCGCGTGGTCCTCGACCGTCACGAGCAGCGCGTGGCGCGCCGCGAGATCCTCGAGCGCGGCCACGTCCAGGGGCTTCGCGAACCGCGCGTTGACGACCGTCGCATCGAGACCCGCCGCGCGGAGCGCTTCCGCGGCCTCGAGCGCCGCGGGCACGACCGCGCCGTACGCGACGATCGCCAGATCCTCCCCCTCGCGGAGCCGCGCGCTCCTCCCGAGGGCGATCGGCCCCGCGTTCCCGGGCAGCGGCGCAACGCGGAAGTTCGCGCGCGGCCAGCGGAGCGCGACGAGCCCATCGTGCCCGAGCGCGAACGCGAGCATCCGCTCCATCTCGGGAAGGTCCGCGGGCGCGAGGAGCGTCGTCCTCGGAACCGTACGCAAATATGTGATGTCGAAGGCGCCGTTCGCGGTCGCGCCGTCGCCGCCGACGATCCCCGCGCGGTCCATGCAGAGGACGACGTGCGCCGACTGGAGCGCGACGTCGTGCACCACCTGGTCGTACGCGCGCTGGAGGAACGTGCTGTAGATCGCGGCGACCGGCAGCGCGCCGCCCGCGGCGAGGCCGCCCGCGAGCGCGATCGCGTGCTGCTCGCAGATGCCGACGTCGTAGAAGCGGCCCGGGAACTCGCTCGCGAAGACCGAGAGGCCGGTGCCGGAGGGCATGGCGGCCGTGATCGCGACGATCCGCGGGTCCTTCCGCGCGAGCGCCGTGAGCGTCTCGCCGAAGTGCTTGTGGCACGGGCGGGTGTCGGGGGGGGCTTCGGGGGCCACGCCCTTCACCATCGTCGGCTCGGCGGGCGCCTTCTTCGGGCTCGACACGCCGTGGTAGGCCGACGGGTCCTTCTGCGCGGGCTCGTAGCCGCGGCCCTTCGCCGTGATCACGTGCAGGAACACCGGGCCCTTCACGTCCCGGAGGTCGCGGAACGTCGAGATGAGGCGGTGGACGTCGTGGCCGTCGACGGGGCCGAAGTACCGGAAGCCGAGCTCCTCGAAGATCACGCCCGGGTTCACGTAGTGCTGGATCGCCTCCTTCACGCGCGGCAGCCAGTTCGCGAGCGGCGTGCCCACGACCGGGATCGTCTCCAGCGCGCGGTTGATGTCGCGCTTGAGGTCGCTCCAGCGGTCGGACGCGCGCAGCTTGTCGAGGTAGCGGACGAGCGCGCCGACCGTGCGCGCGATCGACATCTGGTTGTCGTTCAGGATGACGAGGAGGTCGTGATCGGGGAGCGCGCCCGCGTGGTTGAGCGCCTCGAACGCCATGCCCGCGCCGATGCCCGCGTCGCCGACGAGCGCGATCGCCTTGCCCGAGGGCTTCCCCGCGTGCAGGCGGCCGAGGTGGTAGCCGAGCGCGGTCGAGACCGCGGTGCCCGCGTGCGAGACGTGGAAGAGGTCGTAGGGCGACTCGTACTGGCTCGTGAAGCCGGAGAGCCCGTCGGTCTTCCGGAGCGTCCCGAAGCGGTGGCGGCGGCCGGTGAGGATCTTGTGCACGTAGGACTGGTGCGAGACGTCGAAGACGAGGCGGTCCTTGTCGGGCCCGATGTCGAAGACGTAGTGGAGCGCGACCGTGAGCTCGACGACCCCGAGGTTGCTCGAGAGGTGCCCGCCCGTGGCGGTGACGCTCTCGATCAGGAACTCCCGGATCTCCTTGCAGAGCTCCTCCAGGTCCGCCCTCGGCAGCCTCTTCAGGTCCTCCGGAAACTCAACCGTCGGGAGGATTCGCATGAGGTGTCCTTCAGGCCCCCCGCCCTCTGCAACTGCAGCGCTGGCAGGGAGTTATGATCGCTCGCTGCGGCACGCGTGCCGCACTTTCAGGCCTACGCACCTACTTGCTCCTCGTCACGATCAGCTCCGCGACCTTGACGAGGATCGGGGCGTCCACGGCGCCCTCGAGGGCGGCGACGGCCGTGTCCTTGAGCTCGCGCGCCCTTTGGCGCGACGCCTCGATCCCCGCCGCGGCGGGGTACGTCATTTTACGGTCCTTCCGGTCCTTGCCGGGGCTCTTCCCGAGGACCTCGGCCGTCTCCGTCTCGTCGAGGATGTCGTCGACGATCTGGAAGGCGACGCCCAGGGCCTGCCCGTAGGCCGAAAGCGCCCGGAGCTGCGCCGGGCTCCCCCCCCCCGCGCCCCCCCCCATCACCGCCGAGGCGCGGAGAAGCGCCCCGGTCTTCCGCGCGTGGATCGACTCGACGGTGGCGAGATCCGGCGCCTGCCCCTCCGCCTCGATGTCGGCGATCTCGCCGCCGACCATGCCGTCGGTCCCGGCCGCCCGCGCGAGGTCGAGGACGAGCGTCGGCACGGCTTCGCGGCGCGGCGTCTTCTCCGCGAGGATCAGGAACGCGTGCGTCTGGAGCGCGTCGCCGGCGAGGATCGCGGTCGCCTCGTCGAACTTCCGGTGGCAGGTCGGCTTGCCGCGGCGGAGGTCGTCGTCGTCGATCGCGGGCAGGTCGTCGTGGATGAGCGAGTACGTGTGGAGCATCTCGAGCGCGCACGCGACCGGGAGCACCTGCTCGTCCGTGCCGCCGACCGCGCGGCACGCGGCGCGCGCGATCGCCGGCCGCAGGCGCTTCCCGCCGGCGAAGACCGCGTACCGCATCGCGTCGTGGAGCTTCACGCCCGCGGGCGGGAGCCAGCGGTCGAGCGCGCCGTCCACGAGTGTCTTCGTCTCCGCGAGGAACCGGTCGAGGCTCACGCCCCCTCGCTTTCGAAAGGCTCCTCCCTGAGCTCGCCCTCAGCGTCGCGGACGAGGATCTTCACCTTCTCCTCGGCCTTCTGCAGCAGCTCGCGGCAGGTCTTCAGCCGCTTGACGCCGTCCTCGAAGCGCTGGAGCGCCTGGTCGAGGGTGAGGTCGCCCTGCTCGAGCTCGAGGACGAGCTTTTCGAGCGCCTCCAGGTGGTCCTCGAAGCCTTCCTTCCGGTTCGCCATGGGGCCGGTGATTGTAAAGGGGGGGGCTCCGGGGGCCGAACGAACGGCTCAGGGCGAGCGCACGAGCGGGTGCCTGAGGATGACATGCCCCTGCCCGGGAGAGAACGCGGCGCCCGCGGTCGACGGCGACATCACGTTGCCGGTCGTCAGCGGACCGGTGTCGCTGATCGCGTCTCCGCCCGTGTGGTGGAGGCCCAGGTAGTGGCCGATCTCGTGCGCCGTCAAGTTGCCCGCGTCGAAGGCGGTGACGATGACACCCGACTCCGGCCACCCGTTCGCCGCCGGGCCCTGGATCATCCCGGCCACGCCGAGCGGGCCGGACACGGAGCCGACATAGAAGAGGTTGAGCCGCGTGTCGACGGCCGCCGCGGACTCGGCGAGCAGCTGGTACATCTCGGGGGTCGGGTCCAGGAACGCGCCGATGGCCTGGTAGTCCGGATTCGCGATCCCGTAGTACGCCACGTCGCCGACCGTGAGGCCGACGGTCGAGAGGATCGTGCTCGCGCCGGCGAGCGCCGCCTGGAGCTGGGAGTTCGCCTTCGCCATCTCCGGGGTCCACCCCGGGTTCACGATGAGGAACACGTTGAGGTCGAGGACCCCGCCCGACACGACGGCGCCCGGCCGGTTCTCGACGATCGCGCGCACCCGGAGCGTCGGGGCCGTGCCCGTCTCGCGCCGGAACCGGAACCGGTAGGTCCCGGCGCCCGGCGCGAGCTGCTCGCCAGGCATGTCGGTCCAGGGGATCGTGACGCTCCGGATCCCGCGCTTGATGGTGGGCCACGGGAGACCCCACGGGGGCAGGGAGGGGGCGAACCCTCCCGGCCACTCGAGGCCCACGATCTCGATCGTCTCCGCGGTCGTCGCGGTCGCCTCCACGGTGAGCGAGACCGTGTGCGGCGTCGTCTCGACCTCGAGCCACGGCGTGTCGCCGGCCTCGTCGAGGACGACGTCGCCGAGGTCGACGACCATCTCCTGCGGCCACGTGCTCGTCGTCGCGGTCACCGGGATCCTCAGCGGCGCGCCGGTGCCGTCGTGCGCGAAGACGAGATCGAACGCGGGGATGCCGAGCGCGGTCGGCGCGTACTCGAGGTCGAGCGTGACCGTCTCCTGCGCGCCGATGCGGAGCGGGAAGATCGTCCCCGGGATCGAGAAGGCCGCGGGCATCGCGGGCGCGCTCAGGCGGCACGCGGTCTTCGATGCGAGGTTCGCGATCGTCATCCGCCTCGTCGCCCGCTCCGAGATGATCACCTCGCCGAAGTCGAGGCTCTTCGTGAGCATCGACGGCCGCGCCTCCTCGGCGGTCGCGGCGAGCGGCATCTCGACGACGACCGGGCTCCCGCCGCCCGTCGGCGTGAAGCGGAGGGACACCGAGCCCTCGTGCTTTCCGGGCCCCGGCGGCTCGAACCGCACCCGGACCGGGTAGTCCCCGCCGCCGGGCGCGAGCGCGGGGAGCTGGCCTTCGGCGACCTCGAACGCCCCTGTCGCGACGCCGTTCTCGACGTGGGACGGCCCCGGGAGCGGATTCGGGAAGAGCACCTCGCGGACGGTGGGCGCGTCGCCGGCGACGATGCCGAAGCTGACGACGACGGGGGCCCGGCTCCCGCCGCCGCCCCCGCAGCCCCCCGCGATCAGGAGAAGGAGGGCCGCTCCGATCTTCCGCATCGGGTTACCTCTCCGCCCACCCGCGTGATCTCCATGATACCGGGCGCCGACGCCTCGCCCACGAGGATTGCGTACGATGGCGCCGCATGGGGAGGGCCCTGCTGGCGGCAGCTCTCGTCGCGGTACTCGCGGCGCTCCTCCTCTGGAGTCGGCACACGAATCGGGCGTCGAGCCGGCGCGCGACTCCCGCGGAGGCGAGGGAGGGGGCAGGCGCGGCAAGTGACGAGCCTCGGCCGGCCGGGCCCGCCGCAGGCGACGTTCCCGATCCGGACGCCGGCAGGCGACGCGACTATCTCGTCGGCGGGCATGTCGTTGACTCCTCCGGGCGACCCGTGCCCCAGGCGAGCGTGCTCCTTCGGCAAGGATCCGGGGACGAGTTCATCGGGGATGACATGGAGACCACGACGGGCGAGGACGGCAGATTCCGGTTCGAAGAGGTCCTAAAGACTCCATGCGAGATCAGGGTGGGAGCGGAGGGCTACGCGCCTTCCGGCGTGGACACCTATTCGGGGGACGTCTCGGTCGAGGTCGTGCTCCGGCGCGCGGCGTCGGTCGAGGGGCTCATCGTGGACGGCCTCGGGCGGCCGGTCGCCGCGACCCTGCTCCGGCTCTCGGATCCGCGATTGATCCCGGGCGACGAGTACGACTTCGACGACGTCGATGACTCCGGCACGTTCCGGCTCGAGCGACGCAACCCCGGGAAGCTCCGCCTCCGCGCGGTCACCGGCGATGGCCGCGAGGGCGAGGCCTCGGTGGAGGTTCGCGAAGGCGAGGAGATCCGTGGCCTGCGCATCCAGGTCAAGCCGCCGTGGCGGTCGCACGTGCGGGTGCGGGCGCTCGTGGCGAAAGGCTCGCTGCGAAGCGTGGAATTCGTGCGCGACGGCGAGAAGCTGCGCGCTTGGTGGCAGGGCGACGTGGCCACGCTGCCGTTCCGGGATCCGCCGGGCGCGAGCGTGCCTCTGTGCGTGCGGGAGGACGAGTACCCCTACAAGGAGATGCGCATGGCGGACCGCGTTCTGGAGACGGCGCCGCTCACCGATTCGGCCGTGATCGACGTGCTGCTCCCGGAGCTGGTCCCCGTCCGGTTGGAGACCGATCCGCCCATCGCCCGTCCGCAACCGGACTTCCACCACTTCACGGCCATGATCGCGAAGAGGGACGGCGCGTGGCTCCTCTCGCCCGACTGCTCGTACTCCGTCACGATGTCGCCCGAGGGTTTCCTGCCCGTCGAGGTCAAGGGGTGGCGGCCTCCCGCCGGCGGCGGCGTGCTGAACGTGCCGCTGCGGGAGGCATCAGTCCTCCGCGGCATGGTTCTCGATGCGGAGGGAGCACCCGTCGAGGGCGCGACGTGCAGCCTCGGCCCGTTGGACCCCCTCCCGACCGGACCGGAGGCGACGACCGGCCCCGACGGCCGATTCGCAATCGCAACCGCCCCGAGCGGCGAGCAGATCCTCGTGGCGAGCCGCAAGTGCCGGCCCCTCGCCGCGGCTCGCGTCCGCCTGGAGCCCGGCCGCGAGACGGACGCGGGTGCGCTCGTCGCCTGGCGCTGGCGGAAGATCCGGGGCCAGGTCCTCGACGAGGCGCGTCGGCCCCTCGGCGGCGCCGCCGTGACGTTCGTGGCCGTCCTCGCGGGCGACGGGCCGCCCGCGATGCCGTACTGGTCCTCTGACACCTACTCGCACGCGGACGGCGCGTACGAGATCGCGGCGCCGGAGGCGGACGGTTTCCTGCTCGCGGCGAAGAGAGGCTACGGCACGACGCCCGTGCGCCCCGATCGAGCCGAGGACATCGTCCTCCCGCGGCCCGCCTTCGTGCACGTCGACGCCACGGGGGCGGCGGGGGGGGACGGCGTCCTCTGGACATGCTCCGTGCGGTGGCCCGAGATCCTGCCGGACGCCGTCTGGGAACCGGGCGGTTTCCTCCCCCACACGCTCGAGGTCGCCCCCGGCAGGATCGAGGTCAGCGCCGAGCTCTGGGACACGAAGGAGCCGAAGGGTACGCACACGGTCGAGGCCGCGCAAGGCGCGACGGCGCAGGTCACCTTCGAGCGGTGACCCGCTACGGCCCGGCAACCCGCGACCGCACCTCGCCGTCCGCGAGGATGGTGCGCAGCTCGTCGCCCGGCTTCGCGTCGGCGGCGCGCGTGAGCGCGCGGCCGTCGCGCATCGTCACGCTGAAGCCGCGGGCGAGCACCTTGAGCGGCGAGAGAGCGTCGAGCCGCCCGGCGGCGCGCTCCAGCGCTTCGCCGCGCGCGCGCAGCCGCTCCTTCGCGGCGGCGGCAAGGCGCACGGCGACGTCGTCGAGCGTCTGCCCCGCCTCGTGCACGCGCTCGAGCGGGCGCCGGAACGGCCGCGCGGATGCCGCCGCGTCCACACGGCGCCGGCCGTCGTCGAGAAGACGCCTCACCGCCCGCGAGAGCCGCTGCCCCGTCCCCCGGAGCCCCCCCATGACCTCCGCCCGGTCGGGCGTGACCAGCTCCGCGGCAGCGGAAGGCGTCGCCGCCCGCACGTCCGCGACGAGGTCGCTGATCGTCACGTCCACCTCGTGGCCGACGGCGGAGACGACCGGCGTCTTCGCCTGAAAGATCGCGCGTGCCACGGGCTCCTCGTTGAACGCCCAGAGGTCCTCGAGCGACCCGCCGCCGCGACCGACCACGAGCACGTCGAACCCGCGCGCGTCGGCGAGCCTTATCCCCGCCGCGATCTCCTCCGCCGCGCCCGCGCCCTGCACGCGCACGGGCACGACCACGAGCTCGAGCGGCGGCCACCGCCGCGTCGCCACGTGGATCAGATCGCGCACCGCGGCGCCCGACGGGCTCGTCACGAGCGCCACGCGCCGCGGGAACGACGGCAGCCGCCGCTTGCGCGCGGGGTCGAAGAGCCCCTCCGCCTCGAGCCGCTTCCGCATCTGCTCGAACGCCACCTGCAAGGGCCCCGCGCCCACCGGCTCGAGCGAGTCCGCCTCCATCTGGTAGCGGCCCTGCGGCGCGTAGACCGTCAGCCGCCCGCGCGCGCGCACGACGAGGCCGTCCTCCGGCTCGAACCTGAGGCGCGCGGCCGACGACCGCCAGAGCACGACGTCGAGCCGCGCCTTCTCGTCCTTCAGCGCGAAGTAGACGTGGCCCGACTGCGGCCGCTTCACGCCGGAGAGCTCCCCTTCGACCCACACCCGCCCGAACTCCTCCTCCAGGAGATCGCGGACGGCGGCCTGGAGCTCGCTCACCCGATAGACCCGCGAAGGGGAGGGGCTCCGGGGAGGGGGCTCCATCAGTCCTCCCGCAACGTGATCCGCTCGATCGACCGGGAGCGGCCCGTCGCCTCGTCGACGTCGAGGATGACGCCGCACGCGCGGACGTCGTGCGTCGCGACCGTGAACGGAGCGTACATGCGCGTGGTGAAGCTCTTGAGCACGTTCGCCGTGCTCCGGCCGATCACGCTCCGGTAGGGGCCGCTCATCCCGAGGTCGCTGATGTACGCGGTCCCGTGCGGCAGGATCTCCTCGTCGGCCGTCGGCACGTGCGTGTGCGTGCCGACGACCGCGGTCACCTTGCCGTCCAGGTACCAGCCCATCGCGCGCTTCTCGCTCGTCGCCTCCGCGTGGAAGTCGAGGATCACGACCTTCGTCTTGAGCCCGAGGAGGAGCTCCGTCGCGGTGCGGAAGGGGTCGTCCGCCGGGTCCATGAACACGCGCCCCTGGATGTTCATCACGGAGACCGGCACGCCGCCGTCCGACACGATCGTCGTGACGCCCCGGCCGGCCGCCTCCCTCGGGTAGTTGTGCGGGCGCAGCAGCCGCTCCGGCTCGCGCTCGAAGACCTTCAGCACGTCCGCCCGCTTGTAGACGTGGTCGCCCGTCGTGCAGACGTCGATCCCCGCCGCGCGCAGCGCCTTGTACGACGCGAGCGAGACCCCCGAGCCGTCGGTCGCGTTCTCGACGTTCCCGACGACGAAGTCGATCTTCCTCTCGTGGCGGAAGGCCATGAGGCGCTTCGTGAGCAGCTCCCGGCCCGGGGAGCCCACGACGTCGCCGAGGCAGAGGATCCTCAACGGGCGTACTCGACGACGCGCGTCTCGCGCACGAGGGTGACCTTGACCTCGCCGGGGTAGGTGAGCTCCTTCTCGATCTCCTTGGCGATGTCCCTTGCCACGCGCGTGGCGAGCCGGTCGCTCACCTTGGCGTTGTTGACGATCACGCGCACCTCGCGCCCCGCCTGGATGGCGTAGACCTGCTCCACGCCGGGGAAGGACGACGCGACGTCCTCGAGCCGCTGGAGGCGCTCGATGTAGCGGTCGAAGGTCTCGCGCCGCGCGCCCGGCCGGCCGGCCGAGAGCGCGTCGGAGATCTGGGTGATGACCGCGTAGACGCTCTCCATGGGCACGTCGTCGTGGTGCGCGGCGATCGCGTTCACGATCACCTTGTTCTCGCCGCACCGCCGCGCGACGTCGGCGCCGATCGCGGGGTGGCCGCCCTCGACCTCGTGGTCGATCGCCTTGCCGATGTCGTGGAGGAGCGCGCACCGCTTCGCGAGCTTCACGTCGAGCTTCATCTCGGCGGCCATCGCCCCCGCGAGGTGCGACGTCTCGATCAGGTGGTCGAGCACGTTCTGGCCGTACGACGTGCGGAACCGGAGCCGCCCGAGCAGCTCGATCAGCTTGCCGTGGAGCCCGTGGATCCCGACGTCCATGAGGCACTTCTTCCCCGTCTCGCGGAGGAAGACGTCCATCTCCTTCTTGATCCTGGAGACGACCTCCTCGATCCGCGTCGGGTGCACGCGCCCGTCCTGGATGAGCTGGACCATCGTGCGGCGCGCGATCTCGCGGCGG
Organism: Planctomycetaceae bacterium; assembly: GCA_011525755.1. Taxonomy (GTDB): domain Bacteria; phylum Planctomycetota; class PLA2; order PLA2; family PLA2; genus PLA2. Next base: position 43,839 of record WYBS01000172.1, on the reverse strand, counting down.
ACGCCGTCGAACGCGGAGACGACGATCACGCCGGGGGTGTCGTCGACGATCACGTCGACGCCCGTCGCCTTCTCGAACGCCCGGATGTTTCGCCCCTCGCGGCCGATGATCCGCCCCTTCATCTCGTCGTTCGGGATGTCCACCGTGGAGACGACCGCGTCGCTCATGTGGCCGGTCCCGAGCCGCTGGATCGAGGTCAGGACGACGTCGCGGGAGCGACGGTCCGCCTCCTCGCGCGCCTCGTCCACCCGCCGGCGGATGAGCTTGTCGGTCTCGACAGCGAGCTCCTGGTCGAGCCGCTCGAGCACCCGCTTCTCCGCATCCTCCCGGGAGAGCTGGGAGACCTCGAGGAGCTTGTCCACGATCTCCTTCTCCCGGGCATCCAGCTCGTCCGACCGCGTCTTCAGCGACGCCTGCCGGTCCGCCAGCCGCTTCTCCTGCTCGGAGAGCCGGCGGTTTCGCTGGTTCAGCTCCTCGTCCCGCCGGTCGAAGGCCTCCTCCTTCTTCGTGACGATGAGCTCGATCTCGCGGATCTCGGCGCGCTGCCGCTCCGCATCCCGCTCGAACTCCTCGCGCCGCGTGAGGATCTCGTCCTTCGCGCGGACCTGCGCGTCCTTGAGGACGCGGTCCGCCTCCTCGCGCGCCTTCAGGAGCATGGCCTCGCGCTGCGCCCTCTCCTCCGCCTCGCGCGCAGCGAGAAAGCGGTGGTACACGTACCGGCCGCCCAGGAATCCGAGGAGGATCCCGGGGACGGCCCCGTAAAGCCACTGCATGTCCCAGCCTCCGGTTGCGGCCGGGCCCAAGATCTGCGAACCGGCGCCCGGGCCGCTCGCGCGACCCCGCAGCCGGATAGGCAATTGGTCCCGATCTATCCAGTGATCGCCCGGCACGACATTCGCGCGGGCGTGTCCCTCTACTTTAGAGGGGGACTTCTTCCCCCGTCAACCATCCGACCGATCCGTTGCCGGGTTCCCGCGAAGGTCGCCGCCGCGAGGGCGGAAGTCAGGGGGTCCGGGGGGCAGAGCCCCGCTCGCCCGGCCAGGCCACGGCGCCCGACTCGACCGCCACCCGGTCCCCCTCCCGGCGGAGCCACTCCTTCACCCCGGCTCCCTTGAGGAAGATCGAGTGCCCGTCGGCGGGGATCGGCACCCGCTCGCCGGGCCTCTGGGGGCTCGTGATCTCCCCCTCCTTGAGCCGCAGCTCGACGGTGTCGGTCTCGGGATCGACGTGGATGACCATCTCCTTCGCGGAGAGCGAGTTGACGATCATCCGGTTCCGGTTGCGGGTCAGGGTGACATCGGAGAGCCGCTGCCCCTCTACGAGCGCGGTCACGTGGACGAGGTCGTAGGACTCCTCGATCGCGTCCGGCAGGAGGCGGTTCACCTGCTGGACGAGGAGCCGCTCCGCGGAACGGGAGAGGTTCACGACCCCGGGCGGGGGCCGGGCGGCCGGCTCCTGGTAGAGGCCCATCCTGTTCGCAAGCTCCTTCAGCTCCGCGGGATCGACCCCGCGGAGGTCGAGGAGCTTCTCGCCGTAGACCTCGAGGGCGTTGGCGCGCTCCCGCTCGAGCCCGAGGATCCTCTCCTTCAGGTCGCGGACCTCGCGTTCGAGGCCGGCGTTCTGGATCTGCAGCGCCCCCGCGAGGTCGGCCTGCGCCTTCACGGCGAGGAACTGCTCGAGGCGCGTCTCCTTCTCGCGCAGCTCGCTCTCGAGCTTCTCCACCTTCGCGGCGGACTCGGCGGCGCGCTGTCCCGCGGCCGCGAGCGCCCTGTCGCGCGCGTCGAGCTCTCTTCTCGCCTCGCGATCTTGCGCCTCGGCGGCCGTCGCCTGCGTCTTCATCTCCTCGATCCGCGCGCGGAGGCCGTCCGCCTCCGCCCGCGCCTCGCCGAGCCGCTCGACCGGCACGGTCCGGTCCGCGATCCAGTTGTCGTAGGCGAGGATCGAGAGGAGGCCGGAGAGGAGCGCCGCGAGGAGCACGAGGAACGGCGACCCCCCCCGGCCCCCCCGGTTCGTCTTCACGAGCGCGTCGAGGAGCCCGCGCTGGATCTCCGAGAGCCCCTTGAACGTGTCGTTCAAGGCCCTCGTGCTCGCCACGACCTGCTGCGCCCGCTCGCTCTTCTCGATCGACTCGGCGATCCGCTGCTGGCTGCGGTCGAGGCGGTGGAGCGCGTCCGCGTTGGCCCGCAGCGCCTCGGCCATGGCCTGGAGCGGAGCGGGGAGCCCGCCCGTCGGCTCGGGGGCCCGGAGCGCGCGATCCTCGTCGTCGGGGCGGATCATTCAGAACTCCTCGAACTGCTTCCGGTCCGGGCGCTGCTCGAAACGCGCGAGAGTCCGGCGCCGGAGCTCCTTCCGCTCGAACGTGAGCGCGCCGCTCACGAACGCGGTCCGCCGCGCCGGGTCGCCGCGGATCGCGAGGAGCGCCTTCCCCGCGTGCCCCTTCGGCACCCGCAGGGAGGGCACCGCGCCGAGCGCGAGGAGCACGGGGCGGAGCGCCGCGGGGGCATCGGGCTTCACGAGGGAGGCGGCGGGCAGCGCGGGCGTGCCGCCCTCGGGTGAGGAGAACCCATTCCCCGGCAGCGTGAGCTCGAACGGCTCCTCGCGCGCGAAGTTGTAGACGTGGAGCGTGAGGAAGGCGTGCGGGCCGCCCGCGAAGGCGTCGCCGATCCCCTCGTGGTGGCCGTCGCCCGAGAGGAGAAGCCCCACGCCGTCCACCCCGCGACAGACCCAGACGGGCACGGCGACGTCGCCCGCCTCGTGCTCGCCCGAGACCGACTCGACGCCCGGGCCCAGCCACTGGGAGATCCGGGGGTAGAAGTGGAACGCGGACGCGACGAGGACAAGGGAGACCGCCGTCGCGAGCAACGGCAGGATGGGGTCCTTGCGCTCGGCCATACGCATTGGACGCCGGAGCCGGGCGGAAGCCGTCCGAGGCGCTGCGGACGTGGCGCGCCGCGGCCGGCAGGCCGAGAGCGCGGGCCGTCGGCAGGGACCGCGCCCGTCCTCCGGCTAGCCTTCCGGCTTCGCGTCCCCTCCCTCCTTCTTCTCCGGTTCCTTCGCAGCCGGCGCCGCCGCCTTGCGGAAGCGCGGCCCGACGTACTTCTCCCACTTGCCCTTCTTGTTCTCGTTGAACCAGGCGCGCGCCGCCTTCGGGTCGGCGAACGCGGTCCCGTCGCCGAGCTCGCGCAGGCAGTCCTTTCCGTCGTTCTCGACCGCCTTGTAGCGCGTCTCGTAGGTGGAGCGCCGCTTCGGGTCGCCACCGGTCGCGCCGGAGTGGAGGCCTTCGAGGTAGAGGCAGATCTTCTCGAAGAACTCCTTCCTCATCTTGCCGTCGAGCTCGCGCCACTGGTAGCAGGCCTTGATCGCCTGCGCGGCGACCGTGTTGTCGGGGTGCTTCCCCTTCGATGCGTAGTCGAGGACCAGCTCCAGCGTGGCCTTGTCGTCGCCGCCGATCCAGGCGAGCGACTGGAAGGAGTACTCGACCGCCAGGGGGTTCGGCGACTTCTCCTCGAGCACCGCCTCTAGGTACTTCACGAGCGGGGCCCGGCCATCCTCGTCGCCGAGCTCCCCGAGGATCTCCGCGCACTTGAGGTTCACGAGCGGCCGCTTCTTGGCGAAGAGACCCTTCTTGGCGATGCGGTCGATGATGTCCTTCTGGAGCTTCACCTGCTCCTTCGTCGCCCCTTCGCCCTTCGACTTCAGGAAGTGGTAGGCGTTCTTCAGGTTCGTGAGCGTCGCGACCGCGTCGTCCTGGGGGAGATCCTTGTTCTTGTAGGTCTGGTCGAACGTGTCGAGAAACATCTGGATCTCGTTGTTCTCGAACGTGAGCCCCTCGGCCGGCTTCTCCGCGGGCTTCTGCTCGGCGGGGTCTGCCTGTTCGGGCTTCGGCTCGTCCTGGGCAAGGAGGGTGCCTCCCCCGAGGAGAAGAGCTGTGAGGAATCGCCGAATGCTCATGGGCCACCTCCCAACGGTTACCGCTGGATTATACGGAGTCGCGGTCCCGTGCGGGCTACATCCTCCCTCAAATCCCGCGCCAACCCGAGGGAGGCGAAATCGCGGACCCCATCGATCGCGGCCACGGGATGGGTGGCGAGGACCGCGTTGGTCACGACGCACGCGACCGCCTGCGCGGCGTCGCGAAGGCCCACGGGGGCCTCGCGCGCCCGGCCGAGAAGCCGCCCGCGCGCGATGCCGGGCAGGATCCCGCGAGCCGGAGGGGTCACGAGATCCCCCCCGGGCATGAGGAAGAGGACATTCGCGATCGTGGTCTCGAGGACCTCGCCGGAGGGCCCGATGAGCAGGGCGTCGTCCGCGTCGCCGGCAGTCCTCCGTGCGGCGTCGTAGCGGGCCCGGTCCGTCGTCTTGAGGAGAGGAGCGTCCCCTGCGAGGGACACGGTCACGGGCCGGAGCCGCCACGGCTCCTCGGGCGGCAGGTACTCCCGCGCTTCGATGAGGGGGGGCTCCGGGGGCCGCATCGTGATCCGCACCTTGGCGTCGGCCATGCCGCGCACCGCCGCAGCGATCCCCGCGACGAGCGCATCCTCATCGAGCGGTCCCCCGTCCCTGAGCCGCGCGACGTGGTCGGGCCAGAGGAGGATCTCGCCTCGGGCCACGCGCAGGGTGGTGAAGATCCGGGTTCCCGTCACTTGCTCTGGCGTAGTGTATGACGGGCCGGCCGGACGACCGATCTGGTGGCCGGCGTACATGTCGCCAGTCCTAGAAGAGGCCCATACCGAATGCGGCTCGATTTCCCGGAGCTTGGCCGGATCCACGCCGAGCGCGCGGACCTGCCGCCCCCCGGCCCCCCCCTCTTCCGGCGCCTCGCGGGGCTGAGGCGGCTCGCCGTGCTCGACTCCGCGGCAGGCGGCCGCTACACGGTGGTCGGCGCCATCCCGCTCGCGCGTTACACGTGGCGGAAGGGCCTCGGCGAGGTCGCCCTGCCGGGAGGCCCGCGCGTGCGGGATCCCTCGCTCGTCGAGGGGCTCCGGTCGATGCTCCTCGCGACGGCCGCGGAGGCGCACGGCCCGCTGCCCTATGGGCCCGGCTGGCTCGGCTATCTCGGCTACGGCGCGCGGGTCGCGTTCGAGGAGGTGCCGGAGCGGCATCCCGACGACTCGGGGCTCTCCGACGTGGACCTCTCCTACTACCCCGCCGTCGCGGTCTACGACGCGGAGGAGCGCACGTGGTGGTTCGTCTCGCGCCGCGAGTGCGCGGACGCGGCGCGCACGATCCACGCGTGCATGATGCGCGCCGCCGCGGAGCCGCCCGCCCCGGCCGCGGGGCCCGTGCGCGCGATGGTGCCGAAGGAGGCGTACCTCGACGCCGTACGACGCGCGGTCGAGTACATCCACGCGGGCGACGTGTTCCAGGTGAACTACGCGCACGAGTTCCGCGCGGCGTACCGGGGCGACCCGCTCGAGCTCTATCTCAAGCTCCGGGAGAGGAACCCCGCGCCCTACGCGGCTTATCTCGACCTCGGGCAGGGTGCCGCGGTCCTCTCGACGAGCCCCGAGCTCTTCCTGCGCGTGCGCGGGAGCGAGGTGGTCACGCGGCCGATCAAGGGCACGCGGCCGCGCGGGGAGGACGCCGAATCCGACCGGAGGCTCCGCGAGGAGCTGCGCCGGTCCGAGAAGGACGCGGCGGAGCTCGCGATGATCGTCGATCTCGAGCGCAACGACCTCGGGCGCGTGTGCCGGCCGGGCACGATCTCGGTCGTCTCGGACAGCGAGATCGAGTCCTACGCGACCGTGCACCACCGCGTCGCCGAGGTGCGGGGGGAGATCGAGGAGGGCTACGACCGGGCGGACCTCCTCGCCGCGACCTTCCCGGGCGGGTCGATCACGGGCGCGCCGAAGGTGCGGGCGATGGAGATCATCGACGAGCTCGAGGCGGGGCGCCGGGGGCCCTACACGGGCGCGATCGGCCTTTTGTCCGATGATGGAAACATGGACCTGAATATCGCGATCCGCACTCCCGTGCTCGCCCGGGGAGAGGTGCGGGTGCACGTCGGCGGCGGGATCGTGGCGGATTCCGTTCCCGAGGCGGAGTACGACGAGACGCTCGCGAAGGGCCGCGCGATCTTCGATGTACTGAGCCAGACACCATTCAACGAAGCCCCGCCGATTCATTGAAAGGTGTCAGGCTCCGTATCATGAAGTCCCTCGTCGACCGGTACCTGAAGCAGCTCGCCGGGAGCAGCTCGCCGCACACGCTCCGCGCGTACGCGATGAACCTCGGCCTCTTCGCGGACTACTGCGCGAAGGAGGGCGTCACGAAGCCCACCCAGATCACGCACCGGTTCCTCCGCGGGTTCCTCGTCGAGCTGAACGGCAAGGGCCTCGCGAAGTCCTCCGTCGCTCGCTACGTCGCGGCGGTCCGGTCGTTCACGCGCTTCCTCGCGCGCGAGGGCGCGATCGAGGCGGACCCGGCGCGCGCGCTCCGGTCCCCCTCTCCCCGCCGCCCCTTGCCCCTCCATCTCGGCGAGGACGAAGTCTCACGGCTCATCGACGCCGCCGCGAGCGAACGCGACCGCGCGATCCTCGAGACCCTCTACGGCGGCGGGCTCCGCGTGTCCGAGCTCGTGGGGCTCGACCGCGACGACGTGCGGGACGGCGTCGCGCGGGTGCGCGGGAAGGGGCGGAAGGAGCGGCTCGCCCCGCTCGGCCGGACGGCGGCGGCGGCGATCGAGAGCTACCTCGCCGCGCGGCCGCGCGCAAGGGACCCGCGGCCGCTCTTCCTCAACGCGAAGGGCCGCCGGCTGACGGACCGGTCGGTGCACCGGCTGCTCAAGGCGTGCGCGCGGAAGGCGGGACTCGACCCGCGGACGAAGCCGCACACGCTGAGGCACTCGTTCGCGACGCACCTCCTCGACCGGGGCGCGGACCTCCGCGAGGTGCAGGAGCTGCTCGGCCACGCGAGCATCGCCGCGACGCAGATCTACACCCACGTCTCGATGGAGCGCCTGAAAAAGGTCTATGAACGCGCCCACCCGCGTGCGTAGGAGATGACGTGCGCCTCGTTCTGCTGCTGCTCGCCGGCGTCGCCGCGGCCGGCCCCTTGACCGCGGGGCGGACGGGCGAGGCGCGGGCGAAGCTCCTGCGCGCGCGCGGCGGCAGCGCGGCGACGGAGGAGGCGGTCGAGCGCGCCTTGAAGTGGCTCGCGGCGCACCAGGGCGAGGACGGGTCCTTCGACGCGGACGGCTTCGACGCCTCGTGCGACTGCGGCGGCCGAGGCAAGGGCTGGCACGGCGAGGACGCGCCGTGCCCGTTCGACCGCGAGGTGACGGCTCTCTCGACGCTCGCCTTCCTCGGAGCGGGGCACGCGCACAAGGCGGATGGACCGTACAAAGATACGGTCGTACGCGCCCTCGCGTGGATGCGGAGGGGGTCCGGGGGCACGCTCTTCGCGACGGCGTACGCGACGCAGGCCTGCGCCGAGGCGTACGACATGACGGGCGACCTTGAGCTGAAGCCCGCGGTCGAGGCGGGGATCCGGGAGCTGCTCGGCTCGCGGCAGAAGGACGGGGCGTGGCGCTACTTCCCGATGGATGTCTCCGACGTGCCGACGACGACGGCCGCGGTCGTCGCGCTGCGGGTCGCGGAGGAGGCGGGGTTCGAGGTCGATGACGCGTACCGGAAGCCCGTGCTCGGGATGCTCGACCGGCTCCTCGACCGGAAGAGCGGGCGGGTGGCGTACCACTGGGGCGCGGAGAGGCTCGGCTACACGCCGACGACCGCGAACGCGTCCTCCGCGCTGCTCGTGCGCTCGTGGCTCGGGGCGATGCGGACGCCGGAGGCAGCGCTCTCGATGCGCGCGCTTTCGGACCGCCGCCCGAAGTGGTCGGTCAAGTACAAGCGGATGAAGGTGGGCGGCGTCGAGCGTGAGGTGCAGATCGGCAACCTCGACCTCTACGGCTGGTGGCACGCGACGGAGGCGCTCGCGCGGACGGGCGGCCCCGACTGGATCGCGTGGAACGAGGCGCTGAAGAAGGCGTTGCTCGGGCACCAGCGGAAGGACGGCCACGCGGCGGGCTCGTGGGACCCGGAGGGCACGTACGGGGAGGTGGGCGGCCGCGTCTTCTCGACCGCGCTCTGCGCGCTGATGCTCGAGAGCTGCTGGCGCTACCCGTGACGCGGGTGCATCACTCCGGCAGCCGGATCTCCTCGAAGCTGTCCGCGTCGATCGTGACTTGGCGGACCCAGGCCGTCATCGTGACGAACTGGCCCGGGAGGATCTCCATCCTCCGCGGCACGCCGATCCAGTAGGTGCCGGGCGGGATCCCCTGCACGCGCGTCCCCTCGCGGGGCACGCCGAAGAATCGCTCGACGCCTTCGTGCGTGACGCTCAGCGATCTGCCGTCCCCCAGGTCCCTGCTCTCCTCCTGGACCTGCCTCAGGTACGCGGTCGTGCGGTCGGCGCCGGCGGGCGGGGTGAACAGGATCGTCCCGCCGCCGGGCAGCTTGATCGGAATCGACGCATCGAGACCGGGCCCCGTCCGCGCCTCGGCGGGGTAGCTGTCCGTCCGGTACGCGCCCAACGCGAGGATCCCGACCTCCCAGTCCCCCCACGGCAGCGCGCCGCGGAACAGGCCCCCCTCGCGATCGCGCTCGAACGGGACGGAGACGACCGCAGCCGAGGCCTTCGACTTGATGCTCACGAGCAGCTCCCCGACGTAGGGATCGCCGCCGTCGAACGCGACGCGGATCGTCGCGTTCGGTTCCCTGACTGGGGCCATCCACGCAACGTTGCGCGAGATGGCGGGCGGCGAGCCGAGCCGCCGGAGCCCGGGCGCGACGATGTCGAGGGACACCGGAGGCGGCGCCTGCCATCGCTCGCGACGCGGGAGCTTCACCGGCCAGGGGGCCCATTGGGAGAGCGCGCCGTCCCTGCCCTCGGCCTCGAGGAGCAGCAGGTCGCCGGACGTCGCGCGCACGGTGAACGCCGGCACGGGCTCGCCCGTCTCGATGTCCTTCACGACGAGGTCGATCCGCACGCCCGGCACGACGACGAGGTCGATGCCGCGCCCGTCCGCGTTCACGGACACGGGCGCCGGGAAGACCCAGCTCGGGTCGAGGGTCTCGAGCACGTAGCGGCCTGACCCGAGGCCCCGCATCACGAACGCGCCCTCCGTGTTGGTCTTCGCGGACCCGGCGACCGCGCCGCGTCCGGAAGGGTCCTCCGCGATGGCGCGAAGCGCGACGCCGCCGACCGGGTCGCCGTGCTCGTCGACGAGCCGCCCGCGCACGACCGCCCCGGCGCCGAGCGCGACCTGCTCGTCCATCTCCTCGCCGGAGCGGAGCGTCACGCTCTCGCGGCGCCACGGGAGGAGCCCGGTGAGGTCCGATGGTTCGATTGCGAGGTCGAATGCCACGTCAGGCTCGACCTCCATCGCGTACGCCCCCTCGGGGTTCGTGTGCGTCTCCGCGAGGATCTCGCCGCTCCCCGCGCGATACGCGACGACACGCGCGCCCCAGAGCTCCCCCATCGGCCCGGTGACTTTGCCGTGCACGCGGGCCGGCGCGGAGGGCTCGCCGCGGTCCGCCCCGGTCCTCGCCTCGTCCCCCGTCGCTCCGCCCATCGCGGAGCGGGCGCGCGCCGCGTCATCGGCACGCGGCGGCGCGCGCGACGAACCCCTCGCGCGTTCGCTCCACGAGGGCCAGAGCACGGCCAGCGCCGCGACCACGGCGACCACGAGCGCGGCGGGCAGGAGCAGGCGCCGCATGGCGCCCCATCGTCGCAGAAGTGGCGACCCCAACGGGATTCGAACCCGTGTTGCGGCCTTGAAAGGGCCGAGTCCTAGGCCTCTAGACGATGGGGTCACGGGGCGTCCGCCGCCCGCGAGCGGGCCGCGGCCGGGGGCTGCCCCCGGAACCCCCTATCGTACTACGCCGGGGTAGCCGTCATCCGCCGGAGGATGACCACGACCCCGACCGCCACGACCACGACGCCCGTGACGATCCAGGCGAGCAGCGAGCCCTCGCCCCCCTCCGCGGAGGCCGTCGCGAACTTCGCCTGCACGTGGCCGACCCACTTGTCCCACTCGCGCCCGACGCGGCCCCAGTCGACCGCCATCACCTTCCCGATCTGGTCGGGCCGGCGCACGTGGTCCGGGACCGGCACGCCCGGCCGCACCGGGATCTGCGCCGTCGCCGACTTCGCGAGCATCTCCTCGGTCTCCGGCCGGAGCAGCCAGTTGATCAGCGCGAGCCCCGCGTCCCGGTGCTTCGCGCCCTTCACGAGCACGAGCGAGTTCGGGATGTAGAGGACGCCGACCTCGTCCGGCCCCGCGTCGGGGAAGACCGCCGTCACCGGCTTCCCCTGGAGCTTCGCGACCGTGTAGTCGTCCGTGTCCGTCCAGCCGAACGCGAACCGTCCCGCCGCGACCTCGCGCATGCAGTGCGCGTTGCCCTTCAGCCAGACGACCTCGTTCGCGATCAGCTTGTCGAAGTACTCGTCCGCGCGCTTCGGGTCGATCGTGAAGAGCGCGGAGCAATGCGCGGCGGTCGTTCCCGTCTCGGGCTTCGCCATGCACACCTTGCCCCGCCACTTCGGGTTCGTGAGGTCCCACATCGACGTGGGCATCTCCGAGGCCTGCACGAGGTCGGTGTTCACGATCAGGATCCGCCCGCGCGCCGCGAACCCGACCCACATCCCGTCCTTGTCCTTGAACTCCATCGGGATCGATGCCGCGTTCGGCACCTCGTACGTGTCGAGGACGCCGTGCTCCTTCAACTTCACGGTCGTCGCGAGCTCGTTGTTCCAGTAGACGTCCGCCTGCGGGTTCCCCTTCTCCTCGATGAGCAGGCGGACCATGCCGACGGTCTTCGTCGCCTCGGTGTCGTACCGCGCGTTCACCTTGATCCCGGTCTCCCGCTCGAAGAGATCGAGGACGGGCCGCGAATGCTCCTCGTCGAGGGAGACGTAGACGTTCACCGTCCCCCCGGGGGATTCCTGGCTCGCCGCAAACGGGGCAAGTGCCAAAAGCGAAACGATCGCGTTACGCATCGGTGGCTCCTCTGTATCGTTGTCGTTACATCCCAGGCGGCTTTTTGGGGGGGTCCGGGGGCCTTTTTTCATCGCTTGAAGCCATGGGGGTCGATGCCCAGGGCCCTGAGCTTCTTGTGGAGGTTCGGGCGGCTGATGTGCGCGAGCTCGGCCGCCTTCGTCACGTTGCCGTGGGTCTGGCGGAGAAGGTCCTCGATATAGCCCCTCTCCCACTCGCGCCGCGCGGAGGCGAGGCCGTCCTCCTTGGAGCCCTCCGCGAGCTGCTTGCTCACGAAGAACCGGAGCTTCCGGTTCTCGCGTTCAACGGTGCGCTGGGCGAGGCCCCGGCCGATGCGCGCGAGGAGCTCCTTCGTCTCGAAGGGCTTCAGGAGGTAGTCGAAAGCGCCGAGGTGGAGCGCGTCGATCGCGTTCTCGACGCTCCCGTGCGCGGTCATGAGGATCACGACCGCGTCCTTGTCCATCTCGTGGACGGCCTTCAGGACGTCGAGGCCGCCGATGTCGGGCATGACGATGTCGGTCAGGACCACGTCGAACGCGGCCTTCGCGAGCCGGTCGACGGCCGCGCGCCCGGAGGGGACGGCCTCCGCCTCGAACCCCTCCTTCCGGAGGGTCTTCAGGAGGAAGAAGCGGACGCTCTCCTCGTCGTCGACGACGAGGACCCTGTGCCGCACCTCGCCGTTGCCTCCAAGGCCCTCCGCAGGGCCGATGCCGGGACCGGCGCCGGGCCTTTTGAGGTCGCTGTCCATGGTCCTCCCCTTAACGAATGGCGTGCCAACGCGGGGCGTCGCCCCTCCGATGCGGGGAGACGCGATCGGCGCGCGGCCCGCCGAGGCAGGAGCCGCTCGCTCTTGACAGGGGCACCCGCGGAGGTTGGGATGGCAAGTCATAGGGAGGGGGCCGTGACGAACCGTCGGCAGCCGGCGAGCCTTGGGCCCGCGCGTTCACTCCTCATAGGTGCGCTGCTCCTTCCGCTCCTGCCCGGCGGGGCCCTCGCCGGACCGCTCGAGGAGTCCTCGAGAAATCTCATCCGCTCGTCGCTCTTCTACGGCGACGCCGACGGCGCGATCAAGGCGCTCGACGATCGCGAGGGCCTCCTCCTCAGCCGGCCGGATCTCGTGCTCGAAATCTGCCGGTACGCTTCCGACGCGGCATTCCTCCTGCGGCCCGGGCTCGAGGGCGACGAGCCGGCGGCGCTTGCCGAGAGGCTCGAGCGGTTCGCGGCGGGCGCGCGGGCGTCGCCTGCCGCGCGGTGGGCGAAGGCCGAGGTGCCGGTCCTCCGGGCGCGCCTCGGCCTCCGCTTCGGGACCGCGCCGGCGGAAGACCTCCTCATGGGTGCCGACGAGGTGGTGGGCGCGACGGAGGGAACGGACCTCGCGGAACAGGGCCTCCTGAGGGCCGTGGACCTGCACCTCGAGGCGGCACCGTGGGAGGACGCCCGGGAGAAGGCGCTTGAGGGGCTCGCGGCGCTCGCGAAGCGCGCGGAGGCCGACGAGTCGATCTCGAAGGCGGGGCGCGCGGCCGCGCGGGCGGCCTTGCTCCTCGAGGGCGACGGGCCGCTCGACGCGAGGATCGACGAGGGGCTCGCGCTCCTCACCCCGTTCCGGAAGGCCGAGATCCCGGACCAGCACGTCGTCCGCCGCCACAACGACTTCGTGACGCTCGCGCGCGGCATCGGCCGGAAGGAGGAGTACTGCATGGTCCCGCTGGACTCCGCCGGCGGGTACATGACGTTCCGCGCGCCGCTCTCCCGGCGCTGGCGCGTGCTCCATGGCGGCCCGACCGGCGAGTGGAGGGGCTACTTCCTCCTCAACCCCGACGGCACGCTCCGGTTCAAGGTCGGGGCGGATGCGTACGTCCCGGACCAGAAGTACCCGATCGGCGCCGAGAAGCAGGCGCTCGGACGCCAGACGAGGAAGCTCGCGGAGGCGTACCTCGCGGCCGACAAGGCGCGCTGGGAAACGCACGACACCAAGGGGATCCGCAAGGCGAGGCTCGGCCCCAAGACCAAGGACGCCTGCGGCTACGAGCTCCTCGGCGTGTTCGCGGGATCGTCGACGCGCATCCGCGCCTGGTTCTTCCGCGGCGAGGACTGGAGCTACGGGATCCGGATCGACGAGGAGGGGCCTGGTTTCGAGGCGGACTGCCCCGAGCTGGAGGCGATGCTTGCGACTCTCGCTGGCAAGTAGGCTCGGACTGTGCGCGCTGCTCGCGCTCCCCGGCGTCTCGATCGCCGGGCCGTCGACGATCGACGACCTGCGGCTCGGACCCCGCTGGCACGGGTTCCGGATCGAGCCCGGGGACTTCGCGAGGAAGGTCGTGCTGGCGGTCTCGCTCCGCGAAGGCGAGATCGATCGCGCGCTGCTCGAGGAGGTGGTCGCCCTCGCGCGCGACTGTGGCGGGAAGCCGTTCCACATCCTGATCTTCGCGCACGACGGCTCGCGCCGCGGCGAGCTCTGCGCCGCGCTCGACGAGCTGGGCGTCGCGTACGGCGCGCCGAACGTGACCGTGATGGGGCCGGCGCCCGGCGCGGCCAAGGAGGACGAGCCCGCGCCGCGGGCCATCCTCTTCGGCCGCACCGGCGGCGTGGCGGAGGAGGGGCCGCTCGGGCCCGGCTCGTCGATGCTCGCGGAGACGAGGAAGGTGCGCGACGCGGCGCCGGTGATCGACATCAGCCGCGAGGACTCGCGCGTTCCCGAGCTCGCGCGGAAGGTGGAGGCGAAGCAGGACTTCCCGGCGACGCTGGTCGCGATCCAGAAGGGGATGAAGGACGCCAAGGGCAAGGACGAGAAGCTCTACGGGGACCTGTTCGTGCTCGACGCCTTCATCAACGGCTACTACCCGACGCAGATCGAGGTCGGCAAGCGGATCGCCGCGCTCCAGCCCTCGCTCGCGGTCCCCTTCTTCGAGGCGCTCGACCGCGAGTTCAAGGACACGACGCAGGGGGAGACGATCGGGAGCTGGTTCCGTCACTACCGGGACTCGAAGGTGCATGCGGCGGCGGTGACCCTGGAGCGGAGCTTCCTCGACGCCCGGAGGAAGCTCGAGGCGGAGCGCTGCTGCACCGCGTGCGGCCAGCAGGGCCTTCGCCTCTTCCGCTACGACTGCACGACATGCGTCGCCGCGCGGAAGGCGCGCATCGAGGCGGCGATCGGCCGCCTCCGGAAGCTCCTCAAGGCGAAGCACGACGAGAAGGCGATGCCGTTCCTTCTCGAGGTGAAGCGCTACATGGACGAGCTCTCCGCGCTGGGCTCGTAGCCCCCCGCTCCCCCGCGCCCCCGCTCCCCCGCGCCCCCTCACCCCCGCGGAAGGTGGACGACGAACCGCGCGCCCTTGCCCGGCTCGCTCGTGACTTCGATCCGGCCGCCGTGCGCGGTCACGAGGCGGTCGGCGAGGAAGAGCCCGAGGCCCGCCCCCTCCCGGCCCCCGCGCCTCGTCGTCACGAACGGCTCGAAGAGAACCTCCCGCACGGCCTCCGCGATCCCGGGGCCGCTGTCCTCGACGACCATGATCGCCTCATGGCCCTCCTCGCGCGTCGCGACGCGGAGCCTCCCCTCGCCGCCCATCGCATCGATCGCGTTGCGGACGAGGTTGTTGAGCACCTGCCGGAGCATCGTCGCGTCCGCCACGAGGCGGACGGGTTTCAGCTCGCGCACGACTTCGACGCCCTTCGGCGCCTGCTCGAGCGCCTCCTCCATGAGCGTCTTCGCGTCGCACGGCGTCCGCTCCGGCTCCGCGCGCGTCGCGCGGAGGAGCGCGCTCGTGATGCCCACGCCCCTCCCGGCCGTCTTCCGGATCATGTCGAGCGAGTCGCGCACGTCGGGCGGCGGATTCTCGGAGAGCGCCGCGTCCGCGCAGCCGAGGATGCCGCCGAGGAGGTTGTTGAACTCGTGCGCGATGCCGCCCGCCATCGTGCCCGCGGTCGCCGCGCGCGCCGCGCGCACGAGCGCCTGCGTACGCTCCCTGACCTTCTCCTCGAGCCTCGCGCGGAGCTCCGCGTTCTCGCGCTCCGCCGCCTCGACGCGCGCCGCCGTCTCGTTGAACGCGCGCGCGAGCGAGACGAGCTCCGCGGCGCCCTTCGGCGCGAGGCGCCGCCCGCGCTCCCCCGCGCCGAACCCCGCGACGGCCGCCGTCGTCTCGCGCACCGGCCGCACGACGACGCGGTCGAGCAGGAACGCCCATGCGCCGAGCAGCACGAGCAGGATCCCGCCCCACGCCGCGAGCGTGCGGAGCGTCGCGACCTCGGCGTGGCCCTCGGCCGCCGCGCCGCGCGTCCGCCGCAGCTCGCCGAGCCGCGCCTGCACGGCGGCGCGCGTCCTCTCGAGGATCTCGGCGCGGACGGCCGCGTGCTTCTCGCCGCCCGCCCCGCCCGGGTCGGCCATCACCGCGCGGAGCCCCTCGCGCAGGCGGTCCGCGTCGAGCCGCCCCTCCGCGTCCGTGTAGAGGTCGAGCGGGAGGTCCTCGACGCCGAGCGCGCGCTGCTCGTCGGCCGCGAGCGCGGAGAGTGCCGCGAACTCCATCGCGCGGTTGACGAGCGACGTCGCCATCGACTCCGTATGCCGCTCCGCGTCGCGCAGCAGCCCCTCGGTGCGCGTCACGAACGCGCGCTCCGCGGCGGGCTTCCAGAGGAGCGCCAGGAGGACGGCGACGAGGAGGAGCGCCGCGCCGGTCCAGGCGATCCGGCCGAAGAGGCTCACGGCCCCCTCCGCACCGCGTCGGCGTGCGCGAGGAGCTTCAGGTCCACGTCGCTGCCCGTCGCGCCGAGATCCACCGTGACGTGGAGCCGCGCGACGTGCTGCCGCTCGGGCTCCCGCCCGTCGCGCAGCATCCTCACGACGAGACTCGCGACCTTCATGCCCGCGCTCGTCGAGTCCGGGCGCACGGAGAGCGTGCCGGGCAGGTCCATCGCCGTCGTGACGACGGGGATCGCGACGCCCTCGGGGAGGCTCCCGCCCTCGGCGACCCACGCGACGTCGCAGCCCTCCGCGTCCTTCGCCGTGAGGCACCGCTTCGTCTCGAGGTCCGCGAGCTTCTCGTCCGCGGGGCCATAGAGCGCGATCCTCGCGCGGGCCTTCATGAGCTTCACGAGAAGGGCGAGCCGCTCCCGGTCCACGCGGAGCACGACATCCGCGGTCGGCGACTCGGAGACTTCGATCACGGGGGGCTTCGGGGGCGGCGTCCCAAGGGCCCCCCCCGTTCCCGCCTCGGCGAGCGCGGATCGCGCCGCCGTGGCCGCCTCGGCGCCGAACGCGACGACGAGCGCGACGTCCTTCTGCGCCGCGAAGTACGCGCGCGCCTTCGCGGGGTCGCCGTCGAAGTCGACGAGCCGGCGCCTGCCGAGGTCGACGAGGTGCGGCTCGAGCGCGCGCCACGCCGCGTTGTAGACGGCGGCGTGCTCGGCCGACTTCCGCCAGCGGACGAAGTGGATCGCCCTTCCCTCGCCGCTGTCGCGCCCGCCCTCGGGGCTTCTCGGCGGCTCCTGCGCGAGGGCGAGCGAGCACGCGAGCAGGGCCACGGCGGCGAGGAGGGGACGGGAGCAGGTCCGGGCCGGGGCGGGCCGGGTCTTCTCGTTCGCCCTCGGGGGGCGGAGGGAGCGGTCCATGGGGCACCTCGTTTCCTCGCCGCTCCGCAACCCGCGGACCGACCGCGGGTCGCGAGCGCGCGGGCGGCCATCGTAAATCAGCATGCGTCGGGCTCCCCTTGGGTCCTGACGGGACGCTTCGGTTGCCGTGCCGGGTCCGGGCACGGGCCTTCGGGGCCCGCGTCGCCGGAGCGACGTGCGCTAGGGCCCGCCGGATTCCTGTCCCCCCGGTGCGTAGGTGTGTACCGGATGCCCTCGACCCGTCTCGCCTCCGCCGCCGCCGCGCCCGCTTCGGCGCCTCCGCCGGCCCCGGGTCCGCGGCCCTTGCGCGCGCCCGCGGCGGCGCCCCTGGCGCCCATTCCGACGCCGACGCCGCTGCGTCGGCACGCCGGGGTGCCGGGGTGCGGACCGGGCGCCAGATGTTCGCACTCGGCGTGGCTGTGCCCGGGGGGCGCGGCCAAGAGGCGAACCGCGTCCCCGTCGGGCGCCAGATGTTCGCACTTGCGCCCCGCGAGTCGCGGGAGGTCGGAGCGGCCGGCTTCCCGCGCGGAGCGGGCTTCAGATGTTCGCCGTTCGCGCGGCCCGCGCACCACGCGACGCCGCGCCATCGCAAGGGGAGAAGGGAGGCGCCTGAGCAAGCCACCTCATGACCGACAAGGACCGCCCGACCTGGCGGTCCACCGACGAGGGGCGGGAGCCGCATTCTTCGGCCGCGTGCCGGGGACACACCGACCGCGGGTACCGGTCGTCGCCTCGTGATCCCGGCGAGGCCGCCGCATCGAAGGACTACGGCACCTCCATGCGCGCCACCAGCTCATCCAGCGGCCGCACGCCGGGGCCCTCGGCGTCCCGTGCGACATCGTGGCTCTTGAACCGGAGCCGGTGCCACAGCTCGACCGTCACCTTCGCGGCCCCCTCCGGCGGCACGAACTCGTAGCGCTCGACGGTCTCCGAATCTGGCGCGAGCCTCGTGTCCGCGACCACCTTCGCCGCGCGCCAGAAGGGGACGTGCGTCTCGCCCGCCGCCGACGCGAGCACCTGCGCGAACTCGCGGCCGGGAACCCCCGCGAAGTCGTGGGCAAGCAGCCGCTTCGCGTACTCCGCGGCGCCGAGCGCGAGCGGGTCCCCTGTGCCCCCCCCATGCTCCGGCACCCGCGAGCCCTCGGCGAGCGCGAGCGGCCTTCCCTCCCCGTCCCTCGCGACCACGACAAGCAGCAGGTGCTTGTCCGCGGATCCCGTCGGCACCTTGTGGCCCGTGCCCCTCACGGCGATCCGCGCCTCGACCACGAGACGCTCCCCGCGCGTCGCGCTCGCCCTCAGCTCGACCGCGGTCGGCAGCAGCTCGCGTCCGAGGAAGGAGTGCTCGTGGATCGTCTCGGGCGGGCGCCGCAGCGCGTTCACGCAGATGCGGTTCGCGAGGTTCTTGCCCTCCATCGACACGCCCGCGGGCATGTGGCACGTCTGGCAGCTCTCCGCCTTCGCCCGCCCCGCCGCCCACGCGCGCCACTCCGTGTAGGTCGAGAGCGCCGGGATCCCCGACGGCGTCCTGTACTCGTGGCACCCCGCGCACAGCGCGCTCGTCGTGAACAGCGGGTTCCACACGGCGCCCATGAAGAGGTAGTCGGAGTCCGGGAGCGCCCCGTAGACGCGCTTCACGCGCCCCGGCACGCGCGCGTCGTCGGGCGAGGGCCGCCCGAGCACGAGCGAGCCCCGCACCCCCGGCGCGTCGATCCGCTCGACGTGGTGCGTCTTGTGGCAGACGTCGCAGTGGTTCCCGTGCGCCGCGACTCCCTCGATCTCCCCGATCCGCGCGACCTTGCCGTCGAGCGCCGCCTGCGGCGCGTGGCACGCCGCGCAGAGCCCCTCGTCCCCCGGAGCCCCCCCGTTCAAGAGCGCGGGAAGGAAGTCCTTCTCGTAGACCGCGCGCAGCACCGCGGAGGACGCGGCGACCGCGTGGCGCGACCTCGACCACTCCGCGTGGGAGTTCTTGTGGCAGTTGCCGCAGTTCCAGATCTCCGCGCCCTTGGAGGGCGTCGGGTCGACGAACTCGTAGCGCGGGTCGTCCGCGAAGGGCGACGGCTCGAGCACGAAGCGCAGCTCGCGGATCTCGTGGAGGAGGATCGCCTGCACCTGGTTCCGGTAGCCGCGCGCGGCCGCAGCAACCATAAAAACGTACGGGATCCGCTGCACCGGCAGCCGGAAGCGGCCGAGCGCGTCGGTGCGCACGGCGTCCGCGGGCCGGTTGCGGATCATCACGAGCGCGTCGGGGATCGCCTCGCCGGAAAAGCCCGTGACGGTGCCCGTGATCTCCGCGCGCTCCGCCTTCACGCGCCTCGGCACGCGGATCCGGTAGTGGAGCTTCTCGTCCTCGCGGGTGCCGAGACGGACGCCATACCCCTCCTCGATCGCCTCGTCGGCGTCGTGGTAGTAGCGCGCGCGGACCCGGCCGTCCTCGAACCAGAGCTCCGCGCCGCCGTTGTTCGCGTAGTTGCGCGAGAGGTCGAAGCACCACCAGCGTGCGCGGATGCGGTCGCCCTCGACGCGCCCGATCCCGATCGTCTCGAACGCGCCGCCGATGTCCTGCCGGTCGACGCCGCCGGAGGTGAGGACGATCTGGTCGCCCTGCTGGAGGATCTCCAGGGTGTAGTCGTAGGAGCCGAAGCGGTAGCTGCCGGAGAAGTCGGGCGCCGCGGCGGTGGAAGGGAGGGGGCGCGGGGGAGGGGGGACGAGCGGCTTCTTCTCGCGGAAGTCCTTCTCCCAGCCCGCGAGGATCTCGGGCTTCGCCGGCGGGCGGTACTTCCCTTCGGGCACCTCGCCCGCGACGAGGAGGAGGAGCAGCGCCGCCCTCATCGGGCGTGGGCGCAGACGCCGCGGAAGTTGCAGGAGCGGCAGGCGTGGCCGGGCGACGGGGCGAAGCCCTCGCGCTCGGCGGCGTTCGTCACGGGATCCTTGAGCCGCCCGCGCATCGCGGCGATGGAGCGCCGCACCATGTCGGCGACGCGGGTGCGGTCCTCGGGCGTCACGGGGCGCGGCTCGAAGCCGCCGCCGTTGAGCAGGTAGACGGGCGCGCCGCGCACGCGGTCGGGGTCGGCCCCCCAGCGCGCGGCCGCGAAGAGCGCGTAGAGGACGACCTGGTCCGCGTTGCGCTCGTCGGGCTGCCCGGTCTTCCAGTCGAGGAGGATCACCTCGCCCCGGTGGCGGCACGCGAAGTCCGGCACCGCATAGACCTTCGTGCCCTCGAACTGGAACGTGTCGAGCGTCTCCATCGGGAGCCACTCCCCCGGATCCGTCTCCCTGATCAGGCCGAATGCGGGCGACGTGAAAAAGCGCCGGATGGAGTCCCCGATCTTTTTCGCGATCCTCACGAGGAATTCGCGCTGCGGCTTCGGGCCGTAGTGGTGCTCGAAGAGGCGCGCGCACTGCTTCGGCCGCTCGCGCCAGGCCTCCTCGAGCGACTCGTGCACGGCGCGCTGCATCTCGGCCTTGCACCACTGCACGAGCTTCTCGGGGTCGGGCTCCTTCCTCCGCGCGTGGTCCTCGAGCGCCCGCTGGATCGCGCGATGGACCGTGTCGCCCGCGATCAGGTGGAGGTTCGTGAGGTTCTTGAGGAGGTAGAGCTCGCGCACCTCGGAGGGCGCATCGGGCTCCCAGCCCCCCCACGACCCGTAATAGTGGAACCAGTACTTGAGCGCGCAGTCCTCGAAGGTGCGGGCGCGGGAGAGGCTCCAGCTGAACTCGTTCTCCAGAGGCGCGCGCACGGGCCGGGATTATACGGACCCGGGCCCCCGCGTTTGGCCCGGGTCCGCATCCCCCGCGGCGAAGGCGGGCGGGCCTCGAGGCTCCCCTCCCCCCCGGAGCCCCCCCTCTTCCCGGCGAGGGAGCCCTACCTCGTCGCCGTGCCGCGCCCCCGGGGGTCGCTCACGCCGTGGAGGCGGCCCATCGAGTTGCGCCCCACCGCCTGCACATCGCCCATCGGGTCCTTCTTCTCCCGCACGCTGTGGCCGAGCTCCGTGAGCGTGCGGCGGACCGCCGGCGACAGCGAGGGCTCAAGAAGCACCTCGTCCGGCATCCACTGGCAGTGGACGCGCGGGGCGCGCACGGCGTCGGCGAGCGGCATGCCTGCGGCGTAGCGGTTCGCGATCACCTGCGCGACGACCGAGATGATCGTCGGCCCGCCCGGGCTGCCGATCACGAGGTCGACCTGGCCGTCCTTGAGGACGATCGTCGGCGACATCGACGAGACCGGCCGGCGGCCGGGCACGAGGAGGTTCATCTCGCCCTGGAGGAGGCCGAACTGGTTCGGCACGTCCGGGAGCAGCGTGAAGTCGTCCATCTCGTTGTTGAGGAGCACGCCGGAGACGGAGACGCCGCAGCCGTACGCGCCGTTGAGCGTCGTGGTGAGCGCGACCGCGTTCCCCTCGTTGTCCGCGACCGACAGGTGGCAGGTCTCCGTTGACTCGGCCGGCAGGCCGCCTTTCACGTCCGCGCTCGTCGTCGCGCGCGTCATGTCGATGGTGACGAAGCGCGACTGGAGGTAGTCGGGGTCGAGGAGCCCGGCGACGGGCACCTTGACCACGTCGGGGTCGCCGAAGTAGACGGCGCGGTCGGCGAAGACGCGGCGCCCCGCCTCGACGAGGAGGTGTGCGCGCTGCTCGGGCCGCATCCAGTCGTAGCCGCCGCGCTCGAGGAGGTCGAGCATCTGGAGGACGCACACGCCGCCGCTCGAGGGCGGAGGCATCGTGACGATGTCCATGCCCCGGTAGCTGCCCCGCACGGGCTCGCGCACCTTCGCCTCGTAGGTGTAGAGGTCGCCGATCGTGAGGTTGCCGCCGTACTTCCCGCACGTCTCCTGGATGCGCTGCGCCATCCAGCCGCGGTAGAAGCCGGCCGCGCCGTGCATCGAGATCTCCCGGAGCGCGCCCGCGAGCTCGCGTTGGACCAGCCGGTCTCCGACCCTCGGCACGCGGCCCTCCGGCAGGAAGATCGCGGCGGTCTCCGCGTACTTCGAGAGCAGCTCGCGGTGGCGCACGAACGAGTCGTGGAGGGGGGCGTCGACCTTGAACCCCTCCTCGGCGAGCTCGATCGCGGGGGCGAGCACGCGCTCGCGCTGCAGCCGGCCGCCCCTCTCGTGGAGGAGCATCAGGCCCGCGACCGTGCCGGGCACGCCTGCCGCGAGCGGGCCGACGAGCGTGGCGCCCGGGCGCGGCTTGCCGTCCGGGCCGAGGTAGAGCTCGGGCCGCGCGGCGCGCGGCGCCACCTCGCGCGCGTCGATCGCGAAGTCGCCCTTCGCCGTGTGGACGACGATCAGGCTGCCGCCGCCGAGGTTGCCGGCCTCAGGGTGCGTGACCGCGAGGACGAAGCCCATGCACACCGCGGCGTCGATCGCGTTGCCGCCGTCGCGCAGGATGTCCTCCCCCGCTTGCTTCGCGTGCCGTTCGGGCGCCGCGACGGCCCCCGCGACGGGACCCGCGATGATCGTCGGCGCGGACTTGCAGCCGAGGGAGAGGGCGAGGGCGGTGAGGAGGAGTGCGCGCATCGTGCGAAGAATCTAGCCCAACGCGAGCCCAAGAAAAGTCGTGGCCGCATCGCCGGGCCCCGGAGCCCCACCGGATCGCTGCGGGCCGCCGCGCCGCATCCGGCAGACCCAAGTGCTTATCCAGCAACGGCTTGCGCCGAACAAGTGGCGCGACGGATGCACCCGCTAATTCCACCGCCAGGGGCGGGCGAGGAGTTCGAGGAGCCGGTCGAGTCGCCTCGCGACGCTGCGCGTCTCGAGGAGCTCGAGCTTCTCCGCGGCCTCGAGCGGCGCGGTCAGCGCGCACGTGTTGAGGAGCGCTGCGGGCACGTCCTCCGCCGCGAGGAACTCGAGCAGCTGCTCGCGGAGCCCTTCCACGTCGCCGCCGCCGGGCACCGCCTCGGCGAACGCGCGCCGGAGCTTGTCCTCGAACGCGGCATCCGCGTCGAAGCGGTCCGCGAGGAGGTCCACGCGAGCCGTCCGGTAGGGCTCGGGGCCGTCGACGGGCTTCGCGAGCCCGGCGGAGAGCCCGAGCAGCGCGATGTTCGAACGCCCCTTCGGCAGCGTCTCGTGGTGGATCACCTGGCCGACGCAGACCGTCTCGTGGAACGGCGGCCGCTCCTCGTACTCGCTCTTCGTGCACTCCTGGAGGAGCGCCATCGCGATCAGCTTGTCGCCCTCGAGGACGTCCTTCACCATGGCCTGGTAGCGCCTCTCGAAGATGTGGAGCGGGAGGAGCGCGCCCGGGAAGAGCACGACCTCGGCCAGCGGGAAGACCGGCACGGCGCGCGGGAACGTCGTGAGCAGCGGGTGCATCCCTTGAAAGCCTACACCACGCCGGGCACCCTGGGCGCGGAACGCGTTCCGCAGTCCGCCCGCCCTAAACCCTCCCCAGTACACGGGTTGCGCGCGCCGCGCACGTTAACCGTTGACCTACAGGTCGGTGTAGTTGGGGCCGCCGCCGCCTTCGGGGGTGACCCAGTCGATGATCCCGTACGGGTCCTTGATGTCGCACGTCTTGCAGTGCACGCAGTTCGACGCGTTGATCTTCAGCGCGCCGTCGAACTCGTAGACCGACGCCGGGCAGAAGAAGCGGCACGGGTTGCCATGCTCCGCCGCGCACCGCGTCACGCAGATCGACGTGTCGCGCACGACGAGGTGCGAAGGCTGGTCCTCCTCGTGGCTCGTCCCCGAGTGGTACACGTCCGTCAGCTTGTCGAACGTCAGCTTGCCGTCGAAGGGAGGGGGCTCCGGGGGCCGGCGCGCCGCGCCGAGGCCCTCGTGCACCTGCTCCTTGTGGCAGAGCCGGTCGTAGAAGATGCCGCGGCCGCCCAAGGCTGTCTGGATCACGACCTCCGCGAACGCGCGCGGTCGCGAGAACTTCTTGAACGCCGTCCGGAAGTTGCGCGTCCTCCGCAGCTCCTCAAACGCCCACGACGCCTCGAACGCCTCGCCGTAGGACGCCAGCGCCGCGCGCGACGCGTCGCCCGCCTTGAGCGCCCTGAACGCCGCCTCGCCCGCGAGCATGCCGGTCTTGAGCGCGAGGTGCACGCCCTTCAACCTCGCCATGTTGACCGCGCCCGCGGCGTCGCCCGCCAGCAGCCAGCCGTCGCCGAAGAGGCGCGGCATCGCGTAGAGCCCGCCGCCGGGGATCGCCTTCGCACCGTAGCGGAGGCACTCGCCGCCCTCGAGGATCCCGCGGATCAGGGGGTGCGTCTTGAACCGCTGGAACTCGCGGTGGAGGTCGAACGTCGGGTCCTCGTAGTCGAGCCCCATCACGAGGCCCAGGCTGATCCGGTCCTCGCGCATCCCGTAGATCCAGGATCCGCCGTAGACCGAAGGCGGCAGCGGCCACCCGAAGGTGTGGATCACCTTGCCCGCCGGGAACGACCCGGGCCGCACCCGCCAGAGCTCCTTGATGCCCGTCTCGTAGTCCGCGGCGTTCCTGCCCTCGAGCGCGGAGGGCTCGAGGCGGAGCAGCTGCTTCGTGACGTTGCCCCGCACGCCGTCGGTGAGGATCGTGACCTTCGCCTTCACCTCCGCGCCGGGCTGGTAGGAGGGCTTCCTCTCGCCCGTCTTCGACACGCCGCCGTCCGTCAGGCGGACGCCCGTCACCCGGCCGTCCTCGTACACGAGGTCGCGCGCCGGGAACTCGGGGAACACCTCGATCCCCTCCTTCTCCGCGACGCCCGCCAGCCACTGCACGAGGCGGTTCAAGGAACAGATGAAGTTCCCCTTGTTGTGCATGGGCGGCGGCAGCGGCAGCCGGTACGCGCGGCGCTCCGAGAGCGCGTAGAACCGCTCCGCGCCGACGTCCGCCTCGATCGGCGGGTCGAGCTTCCGCCAGCCGGGGAGCAGCTCGTCGAGCGCGCGCGGGTCGACGACCGCCCCCGAGAGCGAGTGGTTGCCCGGGGCCGCCGCCTTCTCGAGCACGGCGATCTGGAATTCGTCGCCGGCAAGCTGCTTGAACCGGAGCGCCGCCGCGAGCCCCGCGGGCCCCGCGCCGACGATGACGCAGTCGAGTTCGAGGACGTCGCGTTCGGTCATCGTCTCCGCATTCTCCTCAAGAGGTCCAGATTGCGGCGGTCCATCCCGCCCGCCTTCGGCGTCTCGAGGACGCCGAAGATCGTCGCCCACCGGGGGTCGTTCACGAGCCTCCGGAACGCGGCCCCCCCGAGCCTCCCCGCTCCGATGTGCTCGTGGCGGTCGACCCGGGAGCCGAGGGGCGCCTTGCTGTCGTTCAGGTGGAACGCCCTCACGCGTCTCAACCCGACGACATCCTCGATCGCGCGCATCGTGCGCTCGTACGCCCGCGGCGTGCGCAGGTCGTAGCCCGCCGCGAAGAGGTGGCACGTGTCGAGCACGACGCCCGTGCGCCGGACGCGGCAGAGCGCCGCGAGATGCTCCAGTCGCCACCCGAGGCTCGTGCCCTGCCCCGCGGTGTTCTCGAGGAGCACGGTCACGCGGCGCGTGCGCGAGAGCGCGAAGAGGAGGCTCTCCGCGACGAGCGCGAGCCCCGCCTCCTCGCCCGCGCCCATGTGCGCGCCCGGGTGGACGCAGAGGTACGGGATCCCGAGCGCCTCGCAGCGCGAGACCTCGTCCACGAGCGCCGCCCGGGAGCGCCGGAGCGTCCGCGGGTCGGTCGCGCAGAGGTTGATCAGATAGGAGGCGTGGCTCATCGCGCGGCGGGCGTACCCCGCCCGGCGCGCGGCCTCCCGGAAACGGCGCGCCTCGGCCGCCCGGAGGGGCTTCGGCCGCCACTGCCGCTGGTTCCGGGTGAAGACCTGGATCGCCTCGCAGCCGAGCGCGAGGCCCTCCTCCACGGCGCGGGAGACCCCGCCCGCGGCCGAGACATGGACGCCGAGAAGCACGTTTCCGCCCCCCGTGTTCCTTACAATTGCGCGCCATGGACCGCAAGGCCGCGATCCGGCGGAGCGCCGCGACCGTCTTCGCCGAGCAGGGCTTCGACCGCGCGTCGATCCGCGACGTGGCGAAGGCCACGGGACTCTCCCTCGCGGGACTCTACTACTACTACAAGGGGAAGGACGAGATCCTCTTCGACATCCAGAACCAGGCGTTCACGACGCTCCTCGAGTCGCACGCGAAGGCGCTCGCGGGCGTGCGCGACGCGGAGCAGAAGCTCCGGTGCGTGGTGGACGCGCACCTCGCCTTCTTCGCCGAGCACATCGCGGAGATGAAGGTGATGTCGCGCGAGAGCGAGCAGCTCGGGGGCGAGTACGCGAAGCAGGTGGACGAGCTGAAGCGGCGCTACGTGCGCCTCGTGCGCGGGATCGTCGAGGAGCTGAAGCCGCGCGCGGACGTGCCCGCGGGCGTCGCGGTGTTCCTCCTGTTCGGGATGATGAACTGGGTCTACACCTGGTACGACGCGAAGCGCGACGGCAGTCCCGCCGAGATCGCGCGCGCCGCGCAGGAGATCTTCCTCAAGGGTCTGCGGTAGGCACCGGGTGCTTCTCCATCGATCATTCGGTACCGGGTGCGCTTCGACAGCTCAGGCGGACGAGGGGGGGCGCGGGGGGGAGCGCCAGTCGCCGGACGCGATCCGCGCCGCGCCGCCGACGGGCTGCGCGTAGACGTAGAGCCACGCGCCATCGACCTGCTCACGGCGGTAGAGCGTGGGCACGCCCTCGGCCAGGTCGAGCGCATCGAGGGCCTCCGCGCCCGCGAGCTCCCAGAGCTCCGCGACGAGGACGCCCGCGCCGGGCACCGCGGCCGGGTACTCGCCCATGTGGAAGAGGTCGTAACCGGGCACGCGCACCTCCTCGACGAAGCGCGCGCCCGCGAGGTGGCCATGCATGGGCTCGCCGCGGCGAAGGAGGCCGTAGACGAGGATCCGGAGCGTCATCGGCCCCCGCCCCCCCCCTTCATCGCACCGCGAGGAGAAGCCCGCTCAGGTAGCGGGTCTCGGGGCAGGAGAGATCGACCGGGTGGTCCGGCGGCTGTCCCGTCGCCCTGAGCACGCTCGCGTCGCGGCCCGCGCGCGCCGCGGCCTCGCGCACCTGCGCCTCGAAGTCCTCCGCGGAGAAGAGCCCCGTGCACGAGAACGTGAAGAGGAGCCCGCCCGGTTTCAGCGCGCCGAGCGCGAGCGCGTTCAGGTCGACGGACTTCTTCCGCGCGCGCGGCAGCTCCTCGCGGCGCGCGGCGAGCTTCGGCGGGTCGAGGACGACGAGGTCCGGGTGCGGGTTCCCGCGGAGGAAGTCGAACGCGTCCGCGTGCTCGAACGGCACGTCGAGCTTGTTCAAGGCGGCGTTCTCGCGGGCGAGCGCGACGGCCTCCTCGTCGAGGTCGACGCCGAGGACCTCGCGCGCGCCGCCCTTCGCCGCGGCGAGGGCGAAGCCGCCGGTGTAGCAGCAGAGGTCGAGCACGCGGCGGCCCTTCGCGAGGCGCAGCACCTCGGCGCGCGACTCGCGCTGGTCGCAGAAGAAGCCGGTCTTGTGCCCGCCGCGGCAGTCGACGTGGAAGCGGAGCGGCCCCTCGCGGACGATCACGTGCACGGGCTCGGCGCCGCGCTCCGTGCCCCGGAACCCCTCGATCTCCTCCACGTCGGGGTCCGCGCGCACGACCATCTTCCGCGTGCCGAGCACGTCGCGGAGCGCCTCCTCGAGGTCGTCGAGCCGCTCGAAGATCCCGCGCGCACCTACCTCGACGACCGCCGCGTCGGCGTAGCGGTCGACGACGAGCCCCGAGAGCCCGTCCCCCTCCGCGTGCACCACCCGATAGGCGTCCGTCGTCTCCTCGATCCTGAGCGACCGGCGCAGCTCCGCCGCCGCGCGCACGCGGCCCTTGAGCCACTCCCCGTCGAGCGGCGGGCCCTTCTCGTTCCGGTCGTAGATCCGCACGCCGTAGACCGACCGCGGGCTATAGAACCCGCGGCCGACGAAGGCGCCCTTCTCGGAGCGGACCTCCACCTCCTCCCCGGGGCGCACCTGCGCCTCGGGGCGCCGCAGGCGCTTCATGTATATGCGGGGGCTCCGGGGGACCTCGGCGCCCTTGAGGCGGACGGTCTTCAAGGGCGCCCGTTGTATCACGGGGCCGTGGTACCCTCGCGTCATGGCAGCGGCCAAGGGAAAGGGCGGCGGGATCGGCTCGGCGATCGGATGCCTGCTCCTCCTCGGCGCGGTCGGCTATGGCATCTGGCATTTCTTCCCGCAGGTGCGGACCCTCTTCCCCGGCGCGGCGGCGCCGGTCGACTGGGGGCAGGAGTACTACGGCGGCGGGCTCGGGGTGAAGGTGGCCGCGGCGGAGGTCGAGGTCACGGAGATCGAGGACACGCTGGGCTCGCGCGACGGCAACCTGGACCTGCACGTGACGCTCGAGATCAAGAACGTCGGCGACGCGCCGGTCGCGTACAAGACGCCGCGGCTGCTCGGCGCGTCGGAGCCGAAGCTGCTCGACGACGCGGGTCGCTCGGTGCCGCTCGCGGTCTACGACGACCAGGTGACGATCTCGGGCCAGCTCGCGCACGCGCAGGAGATCGCGCCGCACGACAGCGAGCAGCACGACATCCTGTTCAAGGTGCCGCCGAAGGGCGCGAAGTCGTTCCTCCTGAACGTGGACATGGCGATGTTCGGCAGCCGCGGCGTCGTGCAGTTCCGCATCCCCGCGGACAAGATCAAGGGCCTCCGGTAGCCAGAAGCGGAGGGGGTCCGGGGGCGGTCACTCCTCCTCCAGCTGGATCACGACACCCTCGGCGCCGGGCGCGACGGACGGCAACTCGCCCTCGGGCCCCTCGTCGCCGTAGGCCACGAGCCGCACGGGCTCGGGCTCCTCCGCGGGCACGTGCAGCACGAAGGTCCCGTCGTCCGCGCACCTCGCGAACGCGACGCTCTCCTCGCCGCGCCACGCCCGGACGCCCGCCCGTGCGCCGGTGCCGTCGGGCTTGCGCACGACGCCGCGGATGGGCTTCCCCTCGCGGAACCTGAACACGATCTCCTGGCCGTTCGGCACGACCTTCAGATCGAGCTGCTTCGGCGGCGCCCAGGGGGCGGGCGGGTCCGACCACAACCGCACCACGAACTCGGCCGCGGGGAGGGCCGCGAGTTCCAGCGTGCCGGACGCGTCGGTGGCCTGCGCGCCCTCCGCCGGACGCCAGCCGCGCGCGTCCAGCGGCACGATCTGCATGTCCGGCACGCCTGTCCCGTCGGGCGTCACGACCCGCACGCGAAGCGTCCGGTCGAGAGGCACGCGGCGCGCCTCGAGGATGAGGTCCTGGGTCCCGGCCAACACGTCCTTCCGCTCGCCGTAGATCGGCTGCATCTCGTTCATGACCTGCCCCGAGAGAGAGACGTCCACGCGGGTGCCGACCGGGGCGCGTGCGGAGAACTTCCCGTCGGCGGCGGTGGTGTCGTACGCCCGGAATTTCGCCGGTCCCGTGAGGACCACGAACGCGGACGCGAGCGGCTTGCCGTCGAGGATGACCTGCCCCGACACGGGCGCCGCATCATGAAGGACGATCCGGAGCTCCCCTTGGCCCCCCCGGTACATCACGTTCGGCGGCTGCGCGAAACGGTCCGGGACCTTGGACACCTGCACCTGCTCCTCGTCGACATCGGGGTGCATTTCGAGGGTCACGCGGCCCTCGGAATCGGTTGTTCTGCCCTGCGGCTGGTAGACGCTCCGGATGTAGACGCCCGAGACGGGGCGCCCCGCTTCATCGACGACCTGCACGGTAAACTGCCGGCCTACCTCCCGGGCCTCGACGCGCAGCTCGACGTCAGCGACGTCGCTCGCCTCGATGGCGACGTCGCGATCGATGCTCCGCTCCCCGACCCTCGCGGAGACGCGGCAGGGTCCACTCGGCAGGTCCGCGAACCGGAACCTGCCAAGGTCGTCCGTGTGCCGCCGGTAGCGCTGCGGCACCCCCCGAGAAGGGCCCGCGACGGAGACCATCGTCGCCATGGTCACTTCCACCTCGGCGCCCTCGACCGGCTGGCCGTCGGCCCCGAGCACGCGTCCCTCCAGCCGATACCCCTCGCCGAGGACGATCTCGGCCTCCTTCGCGCCGATGGGTTGCTGCACCTGCGCGAACCCCTGCTTCGCGACCACCAGCTCCCGTGCGCGCGAGACTCCCGGCAGCTCGAACCGGCCCTCCCCGTCAGTCCACGTCTCGCGGATCTCGGTCCTGTCGCTCGCGAATGCGCCGACGAACGCGCCCGCGAGCGGCGCACCGGTCACGTCGCGGACGACGCCGGTCACCGTGACGCCCGGGTTCAGCGCGAAGTCGACCTGCGACCGGTCCCCCACCTCCTCGCGACCGCTCGCGTAGCCCCTCGCGTGGACGAAGAGGGCCCGCTCGCTCCCCCACCCGCCGAGGCGGTACCTGCCGTCGGCGTCCGTGCGCACGAAGCTCGCGAACGGAACGACCATGGGATACGCGTTCACGATCGCGCCCTCGACCGGGGCGCCCGTCGCCGCGTCGGTCACCCGGCCCGACAGCTCGCGGCCCTGCTCCGCCTTGAGCTCGAGCTCGGCCTCGCCGGTCGCGGGGAGCTGCACCGGGGCGGGCTTCGGGAAGGCCATGTCCGCATGCCACGCGGCGACCTGGACCTCGCGGGCCGGCAGGAGGTCCCCGAGCACGCAGGTCCCGCGCTCGTCGGTGAGGCCCTCGAGGAACACGTAGATCCCCGCGACCTCCATCTCCGGCGCCCTGCCCTTGAACATCACCACGTGCGCGCCCGCGAGCGGCCGCCCGTCGGGCCCCGTCGCGCGCACGCGCAGGCTCACGCCCTTCCGCATGAGGATCCGCACCTTGCCGCCCGCCGGGCACCAGCGGCGCTGGAGCTCCACGAATCCCCTGGCCTTCACGCGCAGGTCCACCTCCTCGCCGCGCTCGACGCGCAGCGCGAAGCTGCCGTCCGACGCCGTCATGGTTCCCGGGCCCTCCACCGATTCCGCCTGCGCGAGGCCCTTCGCCACGCCCATCGCGGGATAGCGGATCACGCGGACGTCCGCGTTGGCGACGGGGTTGCCGTCCGCGTCCACGACGACGCCAAACACGTCGCGGTCGCGGTCGATCGCCGCGAAGTCGACGGGAGGGGGCGCGGGGGAGGGTGCCGGCGCGGCCTCGACCGCCGCGGGCTCCGCGCGCCTCGCCTCCTGCGTCACGGGCGCGCGGGGCGGCGGCCCTTCGCGGCGCGCGAGCGCGGAGACGCCGAGCGCCACGCACGCGAGAGCGAGAACGGATGCGGCGACGAACTTCGACTTCACGGACATGGCGAGGATCCCTCCGAGCGGCGTCTTGCGCGGCGCCGCGATCGCGAGGAGGGCCACGGACCACGACTCCCGGCCGTGCGAGGCGTCGAGGCGCGCGCGGAGCTGCTCGAGCGCGCGGCGGAGCCGCGTGCGCACCGTCTCGAGGGGCACCTGGAGCCGCTTCGCGATCTCGCCCGGCGCGAGGTCGTAGAAGAAGCGGTGCACGACGACGGACCGGTAGGGCTCGTCGAGCGCGAGCACGGCGTCGACGACCTTCCGCTGGAGCTCGAGGCGGGCGACGCCCTCGGCGGCGGACGGCAGCGCCTCGGGCCGCGCGGCCGCGCGCTCGCGGAGGTCGCGGCGCGTGTCGGCGCGGCGGCGCGAGAGCGCCAGGTGCCGCGCGACCTTCC
The DNA here is from genome assembly GCA_011525755.1 of Planctomycetaceae bacterium. Taxonomy (GTDB): domain Bacteria; phylum Planctomycetota; class PLA2; order PLA2; family PLA2; genus PLA2. The sequence continues at coordinate 12,626 of WYBS01000172.1, read as the reverse complement.
CGAGCCACGCGCGGAGGTTAGTCGGCCGCTCGCCCAGCGCGGCGACGATCGCGTCCTCCGCGACGTCGTCGGCGGCGTCCGCGTCGTGGAGTATGCCGCGCGCGAGGCGCCGCAGGAACTGCGCGTGCTCGAGGAGCACCTCGGCGGACGGGGTCACAGGGTCCATGGTCTCCCGCCCGTCCGTCGCCGCCAAGGGGGCGGGAGGGTTCAACATCTCGCGTCACGACGCGAGGCCCGCGGCGTGACCGGTCGCAAGGCGCCCCGGGCCGGCCCTCCAGTTGCAGTGCCAGCCGTGAAGGGCGGCGTTGTCCGGCGGAGCCGAGGACCCCGAGAATGTCGCCAAGCAGATCGCGACGAGGAGGACGAATGAAGACCATCGGAAAGCTCGCCCTGAGCGGACTCGTGACCCTGCTGCCGGTCGCGCTCACCCTCTACATCATCTGGTGGCTCGGGTCCGGGGCCGAAGCCCTCTTGGGGGGGTTCTTGCGGAAGGTGATCGGCGAGGATCTCTACGTGCCGGGAGCGGGTCTCGTTCTCGGCCTCGGGCTGCTCATCGGGGTGGGGTTCCTCATGCGCGCCGTCCTCGCGCGCAAGGTCGCGGCCGCCGTGGATCGCCTGGTGGAGAGGATCCCGCTCGTGAAGACGGTCTACGGCTCCTTGAGGGACCTGCTGTCGCTCTTCTCCAAGAAGCCGCAGGAACGCATCGATCGCGTCGTGCTGGTCACGTTCGCGGACACGCGGCTCCGGATGCTCGGTCTCGTGACCCGCTCCGAGATGCCCGAGATCGACGCGGGCGTCCAAGGCGACCCGGTCGTCGCCGTCTACATCCCGATGAGCTACGGGGTCGGGGGCTATACGGTGCTCGTGCCCAGCTCCACGCTCACGCCGCTATCCATGAGCGTCGAGGAAGCGCTGCGCTTCGCGATCACGGCCGGAGCCCCGTCGAAGAGCGCGTAGCGCGGGCCCCCTGGGCCGGCGCGCCGCGGCACCTGCCGCTTCGATGCGTAGGTTGCGTTCCGCGGTAGGGTTGGGGGAGTGCGGCGATCGCGACAGCCCCGCGCCGCTGTCGCCGAGCTTCGAACGTCGCGGGGGCGGCACGGGCGGCGCCGAACTCGTCCGGGCCTGCGCGGGCGCTCATGGGGCTCCACGCGCGCTCAGGCTCTCTTGCGGCCGCCCGAGATCAGCTGGACCACGAGCGCCACCAGAGCGATGACGAGAACCAGGTGGATGAACCCGCCGAGGGTGTAGGAACTCACGAGGCCCACCAGCCAGAGCACCAAGAGAATCACGAAGACCGTCCACAACATGGCTCTTCCTTTCGGTTTCTCACCGGCGGCAGCAGGTTCTCGTCGCCGGAAGCACTCATGACGCAACCCGCGTGCCGGGGCCGATGTCCGCTCGCGGCATGGACGCATCTCCCGCGCCGGTCTCCGCGCACGCCGCGACGGAACACCGGCGGGCTGCAGTTCCGCGGCCGCCCGGGGGACCGGCGCGCGTCCCGATCAGATGGGACCGTCACGCCAGGTTGGGGAACGAGGGCCTCTCGCGTTCTCGGGCGGCCGGTCACTTGGCCTCGTAGCTGAACTTCTGTCCGCCCACCGACGGCCTCAGGAGCCGGACGGCCCCGGCTCCCCTTCGGTCCATGGACAGTTCAGCTACGCACCGGCAGGCGTGCGGCCGCGGTACGCGACCAGCATGAGACCGGCGACCGCGGCCGCGACCCCGCCGATGATGTACAGTACGGTGGCGTCAGTGAAGTGTCCGGTGAAGAACTCGCTCCACCGGTCGGCTACCGAGTCTGATGCGTTCATCCCGACGATGAAAAGGACCGCTCCGCCGAGCAGAAGCACTCCCCCGATGACTCGCTGGGGAATGCGGTTTCTCCATTCGTTCATGTTCGTTCTCCTTCCTTGACATGGATCTCGCACTTCGGATCACGCGCCCCCGGCGCCGGTGCTCCGCGCCTGCGGGCCCTCCCGCGCAGCCCTGACCCTAGCGGGGCAGGTACCCGAGAAGCAGCAGCACGACGACGACCACGAGCGCCGTCCCCAGGAGCCCGCTGGGTCCGTACCCCCAGCTCCGGCTGTAGCCCCACCTAGGCACGGCGCCTGCGAGAAGCAGAATCAACACGACGAGCAGGATGAGTCCCATGTGATTGTCCTTTCGAGGCCCCGGAAGCGCCGAAGCTCAGCCGCGACGGCTCGGTTCCTTCTGGGCGGTCGCCCTGATCTCGGACAGCTTCTCGCTAACTCGCGCGGCATGCCCGCTGGGGATCACCTCGGGCCAATGCCAGGCGATCCGCCCGCCCGGGTCGAGGATGTAGGTCGTGCGCACGACCCGCCCGTGATGCACGTCGCCGATCTGCCCGCTGACCCATGCGCCGTACTTCCGCATGATCGCGTGCTCGGGATCGGCGAGGAGCCTCACCTGCAGCCCGTACTTCCTCTCGAACCTCTTGTGGCTCTCGGGGGTGTCGGGGCTCACGCCGACCACGTCGCACTCGAACTCGTGGAACCTGTAGAGGAGGTCGGTGAACTCCGTGGCCTCGCAGACGCACCCGGGGGTGTCGTCCTTCGGATAGAAGTAGAGGACGACGTAGCGCCCTCCGTACTCCGAGAGCGAGGCGGTCCGCCGGTTCTGGTCGAGGGCTGAGAAGTCCGGTGCGGCACGACCGACCGCGGGGCTCTCCGCAGCGGCGGCGTTCTCCATCGCCTTCGGGTCAGCCGGCGGATAGCTGCGGCTTCCGCGGCCCGGCGCCGTCGCCGCGCAGCCCGCGAGAGAGAGCAGGAGGATTCGGAGCAACATGGAGGCATTCCAAACGGGGCGGGACCGCCGTCGCGGTACCGCCCGAAACGCAGATGTGTGTTACTTGAAGAAGGTCGTGGCCTCGGTCTCCTCGACCGGCCGGGACAGCTCACTGGATGTCATGGCGACCTTGATGCGGACGTCGCCCTCGCTGACCGCCCTCACCTCGACGCGCCATTCGGCCTTCTCGCCGGCAGCGAGCGTGGCCAGCGGCTTGAACACGACCCGCTTGCCGACCTGGTTCGCCTTGCTCGAGCCGGTGGCGCCCACGTAGCCCATCGTGTCCTCGAGATCCACGGCGATCTGGATGTTGGTGTCCGGCGTTGTCCCCTGGTTCGTCACGGTGATCAGGTACGTCGTAGTACTGCCGAGCTCGACCGGGTCGTCGAGATCCTTCACCTCGAGGAGGACGGCGGAGATGCCCGTCACCTCGGTCTCCGCCGTCGCGCTGACCGCTTCGGCGCAGTAGGCGTTGGCCGTGGCCGTACTGCGGACCCGTCCGGCGCCGGCCGACGAGATCTTCAGGTTGAACGTGCGCGCCGCCCCGGGCGCCATGTTCCCGAGTCTCCAGCGCACCACGCCTCCGTCCAGCGTGCCGCCCTCGGACGCCTGCGCGAACTTCGTGCCCGCGGGGAGGTTCTCGGTCACGACGACGTCCCTGGCCTCGCCGTCGCCCGTGTTCCGGAGCGTCATGTCATACGTGATCGCCCGGCCTCGGTAGGTCTGCTTCGTGCCCTGCTTCTCGAGCAGCAGCACCGGCCTCGTGACCGTCGTCCATGCCTGGCCCGACGTGACCGAGAGGCCCCCGTCGGCCCTTGCGGTCGCCACGCTGGAGAACCTGCCGGTCCCGGCGGCCTTCTCCCTCCAGGAGAACGTCTTCGACTCGCCCGGCTCGAGGGCGAGTAGCGTGTGGCGCACGCTGCTCTTCCCTTCGAGCGTCGAGATGCCGTCCGGGAGCCGCTCTTCGATGACGACGTTCCGGGTCGTGCCCGAGCCGCCGTTCGTGACCGTCACGGAGCGGACGATCGGGTCGCACACGAGAATCGCCGCCGTGGCCGTGCTCGAGATCGTGAGCGCCGGCTTCACGACCTGCGTTGTGCTGCAGTAGACCGAGTTCCAATCGACCTCGGCGCAGTGGGTCACGTGCCCCGCGTCGATCGCGCTGCCGGAGACCGTGATCTCCTTCGCCTGCCTCGCGCGCAGGTTGCCGAGGTTCCAGCGGAGGTTCCTGCCGTCCTCGGTCTGGGGCTTCGACCCGCTCAGCTGGAAGTTGCCCTGCGGCTTGTCGAGGACCACGACGTTGTCGAGGTTCTGGTCGGTGAGGTTCGTGACCCTGAGCACATACTCGTACCGCGTGCCGGCGCTGACCTCGGCGGGCGTGCCGCTCTCGAGGAGGACCACGCTCGTGCTCCTGTCGCCGGTGGGGTAGGCGCGCTCCGTCCAGTGAAGGCCGTCGCTCGAGCGGGCGGGCGCCTCCCGGGCCGGCTCGGGGCCCTTCTCGCTGCTCGCGCAGCCGATCAGCAGCGCTAGCGCCGCGAGGAATGCCGATGCAATTCTGGTCATGTCGGATTCTCCCTAGGGTTGCAGAACAAGAAACCGCGCTCCGACACCGCATCGGACCGCCTCCCGTGTGGCTGCACACGACACGGGCGCAAAGGACGTGCCGACGCCGGTCCGGATGCAGTTTGCAAGCACTCCGCGGTCCGCCGTCCGGTACAGTCCCGACGCTTGTCCCGTGCGGTCCCACTCCAATGGGAGCGTCGCGGCATCTTGGGACGAACCTCGTGCCGCAGCCGCTCGCCGGGCCCCGCCACGGCTGTCCACGCGGTCCCCTCCCCCCGCGTGCCGCGGCACACGCCAGGGGCACGGCATGTGCACTACGTTGCCGACAAGTGGACTCGCCGCACTCGCGTGGGCGCGGCTGCGATTCGACGCACGCCGGCATCCCACGCGTCGCTCACGACGCCGGGCTTTCTCCCACACACCAACGCCGGCACCGCGAGTAGGAGCGCAGAGCTCCGGGACCGCCGCGGCATCTACCGCACGGGGCCGGACGCAAGTCCGGCCCCAGCCTTCCGCACGCCGCGCTGAGCTGTCCGCCACTCTACGCGGCTCTGCGCCCGATGAACTCGAGGACCCGCTCGAACGGGATGTGGTCGGCGACATCCTCGCCGTTGTGCACGTGGCGGACGATGCCTTCCTCGTCGATGAGGAAGTCGCCCGGGAGGCGCGTGATCGTCCCGTCCGTCGGGCCCGGGAGGAACCCGAGCGCTGCGGCCTGCACGGTCCTCAGGCCGACGTCGCGACCGATCAGGCCCGCCACGCTCGCCCGCAGTCCGTACAGCATGTACAGCTTCTCGTGCGGGTCGCTGACGAGCGGGAACGGGGGACTCTGGCTTCCGACGTAGGCGGCGATGCGCTCCGGGGAGCTCGGGAAGACCGCCACGATCTGGAGTTCGGCCGGCTTGAGATCGTGGCGCTTGCAGATCTCGTGCACGCGCAGGTTCGCGAGCGGGCAGCTGGCGAACCGGAAGAACGCGAGCCACACCTTTCGACCGCGATAGCCATCGAGCTCGATCTGCTCTCCCGACGATGTCGCGGCCGAGAAGGCGGGCGCTCTATCGCCCGCGGAAACCGAAGCGCCCATGTTGCACCTCCCATTGCTGCACTCGCGGGCGGATGTAAGGAACGCACGTGGCGTGCCGTGCGGGCAAGGAGTCCGGATTCCCGTTCAGGACTTCCGGATGCCGAGCCGCCTGATCCGCGCCTCCAAGGTCGTCGGCTTCACCCCGAGGATCTTCGCCGCGCCGGCCTCACCGCTCACCTGCCACCCGGTCCGCTCGAGCACGCTGACGATGTGGGCGCGCGTCACCTCCTCGAGGGTCGCGACCTGCCCCGGGCGAGCCGGCGCGCCAGGCTTCGGCATCCACTCGCCCAGCTCGAGCGAAGGTCCCCTCGAGATGATGACCGCCCGCTCGATCACGTTCTCGAGCTCCCTCACGTTGCCGGGCCAGGAGTAGCCGACCAGCACCTCCATGGTCTCCGAGCGGACCGTGACGATCTTCCTGCCGAATCTCGCCGCGAACTTCTTGAGGAAGTGCTCGACGAGGAGGGGGATGTCCTCCGCGCGCTCCCGCAGCGGAGGGATGCGGATCGGGAAGACGTGCAGGCGGTAGTAGAGATCCATGCGGAACGTGCCCGCCTCCATCGCCCGGTCCAGGTCGGCGTTGGTCGCCGCGATCACCCGGACCTTGATCTTGATCGTCTCCGAGCCGCCCACGCGCTCGAACTCCTCCTCCTGGAGAACGCGGAGTAGCTTCGTCTGCATATCCACGGGCAGATCGGCGATCTCGTCGAGGAAGATGGTGCCGTCGTTGGCCAGCTCGAAGCGGCCGATCTTCCTCGCGTGCGCCCCCGTGAAGGCCCCCTTCTCGTGGCCGAAGAGCTCGCTCTCGATGAGGCCGCTCGGGATCGCGGAGCAGTTCAGCTTCACGAGCGGCTTGCTTGCGCTCGGACCCAGCCTGTGAAGGGCGCGCGCGACGAGCTCCTTCCCGGTGCCGGTCTCGCCGAGGATGAACACGCTCGCGCTCGTGGGCGCGACCATCTCGATGTCCTTGGCCAGCTTCGCGATCGCCTTGCTCCTCCCGATCATCTCCCCGAGGTACTGGCCGTCGATCTCGTGCTGGAGGTAGGTGCTCTCCCGCTCGTACCGCTCCTTCAGGGCGGCGATCTCCTCGTAGGAGAGGCAGTTGTCGAGGCCGATCGCGACGGCATCGGCCACCTCGCGCAGGACCGCGAGGTCCACCGCGCCGTAGTGGCCCTCCTCCGTCGAATCGAGGGAAAGGGCGCCCAGGGAGCGCCCGCGCACGACCAGCGGCAGGATGCAGCACGACCGGATCCCCAGTGCCGTGAGCACCTGGCGCGAGACGGGGAAGGGTTCCAAGTCGGCGAGGCTCGATGCGACGAGCACGCGCTTGTTCGCGATGACCCAGGCTGGGGCCGCGCCCTTCGTGGGGTAGGTGTTCCCGGCCTGGAACGATGTCTTGTCCTCGGCCCCGATCGCGTAGACGAGCAGGTCCCGCTCATCGGCCCGGGGAATGAAGACCGCGAGCCGGTCGAACGTGACCACCGAAGTGATCGACACGGCGATCGCCCGGAACAGATCCTCCCGCTTCCGGTGCATGGCCACGGCTCGCGTGATGCCGAGCAGCGCCTGCTGCTGGCTGCTCACACGCTGCGGCCCCGTGCGGGTGCCCGGGACCGCGCCGTGGGCGAGGCAGCGATCGAGGGCGACGGCCACGGCCTGCGCGACCTGCTGGTAGAAGTGGAGCTCGCCCTCCTGGTACGTCCCCGGCTCCCGCGCGAGCACCGCGAGGAAGCCGATGCACTGGTCGCCCACCTCGAGCGGCAGGACGCAGCCTGAGCTCATGTCGTCCCGCCGCAGGAACTCGCGCCACTCGGGGAAGTCCGAGATCTGCTCTAGATCGCGCGTGATGTACGGCCGGCGGCGGCGGATCACCCAGCCGGGAACGGTCCCGTCGAGCGGGAAGCGCGCGCCCGGCATCCAGTTCACGGGCTCGTTCTGGGCTTCGTACGCGTAGAGCACGAACTCGTCGCGCTCCGGCTCGGCCACGCCGATCCCCATCCGGTCGAAGGGCACGGCCCCGCGCAGCGCGCCGGCGACGCTGGAGAAGAGGTTCTTGCGGTCGAACGGCGCCGTGACCGCCTTGATGATGTCGAGGAGGATGCGGTACCTCTCCTCGGCTTCGGGGAGATGAGAACCGCGATCGGCCATCTCCTGTGCCTCAAGCGTGGCTATGTCGACAGCGCCGCATCGAGAGTCGATTGTACCCTCGCCGGGTCGCGGGTGCTCGCCTCACGGTGCGGGGCCGGCCAATGTCGAGATCGGTGGCGACCATCTCGAGCGCGCCCGGGCCGTCGCGGTGCGCCTTGCTCGTCTTCGTGGCGGACTGGCCCCCCCGGACCCCCACCCCTTCGCATAGCCCTTCGGCGACACGGGCGGGAAACGGGAGCGCCCGGTGAGCTTCGACTGCGTGATCGCCGTGAGGAGCACCACGGCGGACGGCATCTAGGGATCAATGGTCCTCCCGCCCGTCCGTCGCCGCCAAGGGGGCGCGAGGGTTCAACGAGGACGCGGGTGGTTGACCCCGCCGCCGCCGGAAGGTAGCAATGGGCGGCATGCCCGGGTGGCTTGGCGCCGCCACGATCTCGCGGATCCGCGGCGTCGGCAGCCTCGCCGGGATCATCGCGGCCGCCCTGCGCCTCTCGGTGCGTCGCCAGACCTGGCGCCGCACGACCCGGCGCGCTCTTGCGGAGCAGATCGTCGAGGCGGGCGTGCGCGCCATCGGGGTCGTGATGCTCCTGGCTGCCGTCGTCGGCCCGCTCGTGGACGTGCAGTCGCGGCTCTGGCTCGCCAAGTTCGGCCGGCCGGAGATGCTCGGCCCCTTCCTTGCCGTCGCCCTCGGCGGCGAGCTCGCGCCGCTCCTCATCAACCTCGTGCTCATCGCCCGCAGCGGCGCGTCCATGACCGCGGAGCTGGCCGCGATGCGCATCGCCGGCGAGGTGCGGGTCCTCGACGCCCAGGGGCTCGACCCCTTCGCGTACCTGATCACGCCGCGTCTCCTCGCCCTCCTCCTCTCCGTGACTCCCCTCGCGATACTCTTCCTGCTCGTCGCCTACCCCGCGGGCTGGATCGCGACGGCGCTCCTCACCGACGCGCCGGGCACGCTGTTCCAGCACATCGCGGAGCTGGCGCGGCACGTCCCCCCCCGCGCCCCCCTCGCCTTCGTCGCGAAGTGCCTGCTCCCGGCGCTCGTGACCTCCGCCATATGCTGCCGGGAGGCGTTCACGGTCGACCGGATCTCCGACGTCCCCCGTGCCACCACCCGTGCCGTCGTCAGCTCGCTCGCGGCTGCCTTCCTTCTGTCCACATTCCTGTCGATCTTGAGCTATCTGTAGAATCCCCGCATGGAGCCGGTGCTGGCTCTCGAGGGTGTCGGCATCCCCTGGCAGCGCCCCTACGACGTCGGGCTCTCGGGCGCGTCGTTCGCGCTCGGACCCGGCGAACTCGCGATGGGGCTGCTCGATCTGCACCACCCGCTGACGCCCTTCGCCGACGTGGCGTCGGGCCTGATCCCTCCGGAGCAGGGCCGCGCGAGGTTCAAGGGTCGCGACTGGGCACAGATGGGTCCCGACGAGGCCTGCGCGGCGCGGGCGCGCACGCGGCGTGTGTTCGCGGCGCAAGGCTGGGTCGACCGCATGGGCGTCGACGGCAACCTGGTGCTCGCCGAGGCGCACCACACCCGCCGCAGGCTTCGCGAGATCGCGGACGAGGCCCGCGACCGGTGCAAGGAGTTCGGCCTCGCGGACCTGCCCCGCGACCGGCCGTCGGACATGCGGGAGCCCGAGCTGCGGCGGGCGCAATGCGCCCGTGCGTTCATGGGCGAGGCCGACCTCTACCTGCTGGAGCGTCCCGAGCTCGCGAGCTGGCCCGACCTGATGCCGGCGCTCGTCGCCCATGTGCGCGGGGCGCTGGGGCGCGGCGCCGCCGTGGTGTGGTTGACGACCGAGCCCGGCGTGTGGCGCGATCCCGGAGTCCCCGCGGCGCGCCGGCTGCGCTTTTCCGGACCCCTGCTCGCGGAGGAGGCACCATGAGCCGTCCCTTTCGCTACGTGAACGAGGTCGCCGGCGCCTTCGTGCTCCTGGGGCTGCTGCTGCTCGCGGGCGGCTTCATGCTCGCTGCGCGCAGCAGCGGCTGGTTCCAGAAGGAGCGGCGGTTCGCGGTGACGCTGCCGCCGGAGGGCTCCTTCGGCCTGCGGCCCGGCGCGGAGGTGCGGATCCTCGGCACCGTCGTCGGCCGCGTGGCCGACATCGGCATCGACGACGCCGGGAACATGCGCGCGGACGTGGCGATCGCCGAGGACTTCGGGCGGTTCGTGCGGACCGACTCCGTCGCGCTCGTGCAGAAGACCTACGTGGTGGCGGGGACCGCCTTCCTCGAGATCACCCGCGGAACGGGCGACCCGCTTCCGGAGGGCGGGACCTTGGGCAGCAAGCCGTTCGAGGAGCTGCCGAAGCTCATCGAGGGCATCCTCGGGGGCGTCCGCGAGGAGGCGCTGGCCGCGATGCACGACCTGCGCGGTGCCGCGCGCGAGTACACCGCGCTCGCGGCCGACGCCCGGGACCGCGACGGCAACCTGCAGAAGGCGCTCGCGAACCTGGAGGAGCTGCTGGCCACGGTGAACCGGGGCGAGGGGACGGTCGGGCGCCTCGTGCGCGACCCCGCGCTGGCGGAGAAGCTCGAGGCCGCGGCCGGACGCATCGACAGCTCCGCGGGCGAGGCGGAGCTGCTCTTCCGCGACCTGCGGGCGAGCGCCGCCGAGGTGAAGGAGATCGTGGCGACGCTGCACGCCGAGGCGGACGAGGCGCGCGGGGTCGTGGCCGCGGCGAAGGAAGTGCTTCAGGAGGCGCAGGGGCTGCTTGCGGACACGCGGGCGGGCACGAGCGAGCTGCCGCGGCTCGTCGCGGGGGCCGCGGACGCGGTCGAGCAGCTTCCCGGCGTGCTGCTGCAGGCGCAGAGCGCGATGCGGGAGGTCCAGCGGCTCGTGGAGGGGATGCAGGGGAGCTGGCTCTTCGGCGGCGGATCGGCGAAGCCGCCGCGGAGCGCGCGCATCTCGCCGCAGGCGGCGGGCGGGCAATGAGGCGGGCGCTCCTCGCGGTCCTTCTCGCGGCGTGCGGCTCCACGAGACCTCCGGAACCGCGCGACCCGGCCCTCCACGATTATGCCGCTGCGGCGCGCGACGCCTACGAGCAGGGAAACTCCGCCGTCGCCGCCGACCTGTACGCCCGGGCCCTCGACCGGGCCCGCCTCGCCGATGCCGACGCCGACGTGGCGGACCACGCCTACAACCGCGCGCTCTGCCTCGCGGATCTCGGGGACCTGGACGCGGCGCGGACGCTGCTCAAGGAGAGCCGCTCGGCCTTCGCGCGGGCGGGCCTCGACGATGCCGACGCCGCCCTCGCCGAGGCGCGGCTCTCCTGCATGGCGCACGACGCGGCGGGCGCGCGCGAGGCCGCGCTGGCGTTGCTGGCACGCAACCCGGCGGCGGCGCTGCGCGCCGAGGCGCTCGTGCTTCTGGGCGAGATCGCCTGCGCCGAGGGCGACGCGGCCGAGGCGCGTCGCGCCCTGTCCGAGGCGGCCGCGATCCGGCTCGATCCGGCGTCGGACCAGCTCGCGCTCTCCCACGTGCGGCGGCTCGCGGGATCCGTCGCCGTGCTGGAGAAGGACTTCGCGGAGGCGGCGCGCTTGTGCGACGAGGAGGCTTCCTTGGCGCGCGAGGCGCGCTCCTACGGCGCGATGGCGGAAGCGCTCGAGCGGGCGGGCGACGCCCACCGCGCCGCGGGGGATCCGGCCGCGGCGGCGGAGCGCTACTACCGCGCGGGCCGCAGCCGGCTCGCTGCGGGCGATCAGGAGGGGGCCCGGGGGCTGGCGGAGCGGGCGCTTGCGCTCGCGGGGCCCGACCTGCGCCCGCTCGCCGAGGCGCTCGACCGCGACGCGGGGGCGGGGCGGGACCGGTGAAAGCGCCGGCCCCCGGGCCGCAGCGGCTATCGGCGGAGCCGAGGGTGGGTCACACCGCAAGGCCCGCGGCGTGGCCGGTCGCGAAGGCGCTCTGGAAGTTGAAGCCGCCGATCGGGCCGTCCACGTCGAGGATCTCGCCCGCGATGTAGAGCCCCTTCACGATCGCGTGCCCGCCACGGGCGGCGACCAGTGTTTGATGGATCGCAGCACCGCGCGCGCGTCGGTCGCCGCCCAAAACGGTTCGGATGAGCCTCGGCTCAGATCCCTGCGGGGCGCGGGATTCGGAGGATTCGGCAGATTCCGCGCGCCGTGCCGCGCTTGATCTGGTCGTGCCGAGGAACCGATGCCTTGGCCTCGTTCGCGGGATTCACCCAGACGTCGTGCCTCGCACCGTGGTGATGAAGGAAGCACCCCTGGTCGCGCAGGTGCTTCTCGAGCGTCCGTCGCTTCACAATGCCCGTTTGTTGCGGGCGGCCGCGGAGAGGCTCCGCATGAGTTTCCTGCGCGAGTGACTGAGCGCCTTCGCCGCATCCTTGGCGTTGGAGAACGCCTCTCGGATGGTCTCCGCCTCGGTGATGAGCTCGGGGTCGAGAGGCGACGTCACGACGTAGCCTCCTTCCTCGGCCTCCTCGAGGTTCAGCACCTGCTTCCCGTCGCTGACGGTGTAACGCTTGCGCATGGAAACTCCCAGATCGGCATTCTATCGCATCTGGTCGACGAGGCCTCCGAGGTGGCGACTCAATCACACCGCAAGGCCCGCGGCGTGGCCGGTCGAAAACGCGCTCTGGAAGTTGAAGCCGCCGATCGGGCCGTCCACGTCGAGGATCTCGCCCGCCACGAAGAGGCCCTTCACGATCCGCGACTCCATCGTCGAGGGGTCCACCTCCGGGAGCGCCACGCCGCCGGCCGTCACCTCCGCGTGGTCGAAGCCGCGCGTGCCCGATACCGGCGGCGTCCAGCGCTTCACAGCCATGAGTAGCGCGTGGCGGAGCGCCTTCTTCGTCTCCGTGCCGGGCTGGTCCCCCCGGACCCCCACCCATCCGCATAGCCCCTCGGCGAGCCGCGCGGGAAGCGGCAGCGCCTTCGCGATGCGCTTCGCCTGCGCGATCGCCGTTCGCAGCTCCTCCTCGCTCATGTCCGGCAGGAAGTCCACGTGCAGCTCCGCGGGGCCGAGCTCGAACCAGCGCGACACGTCCATCGCGCCGGGGCCGGATAGCCCCGT
>WYBS01000171.1 GCA_011525755.1 Planctomycetaceae bacterium | reverse complement strand
GCCGACGAGACCGCCGACGAGACCGCCGCCGCGCCCGAGGTCAAGGAACCCGCCGCGGCCGTGATCGAGGAGGAGGAGCAGGAGGAGTCCCCAGAGGCCGACGGCTTCGCGGACGAGGATCCCTATGCCCAGGGAGGGCTGCTCCGGCGCATCCAGGAGAAGCAGAAGGCGGCGTCTCCCCCGGCGGAGTCGACCGACGACGACGACCGCCCCTTCACGACCTTCGACTGGCGCGGTCGCCCGCTGTCGTAGCCCGTTCCCGGTCCTCCGATCCGGGCGGGGCGCCTGTCGTTCGGGTATCTTGCGCCCCCGCTCCCCCCGTGAATCTCCCGAATCGGATCACCACCGCCCGCCTCGGGCTCGCCGTCGTCCTCTTCGTCGTGCTCGACTCCGTGTGTCGGTCCCACGAGAGCGGCTTCTGGTGGTACGCGGCGTTCGTGCTCTACCTCGTGACCGTCCTCACGGACGGCCTCGACGGCTACCTCGCGCGGTCGCGCGGCCAGGTCACCGCCTTCGGCCGGATCGTCGATCCGCTCGCGGACAAGATCGTGATCTGCGGCGTCCTCGTGCTCGCGTGCACGCTCCCCCAGACGGAGAAGCTCGTCCCCCCCTGGATCGTCCTCGTCGTGCTCGGCCGCGAGTTCCTCGTCTCGGGGCTCCGCGGCTTCCTCGAGGGGCGGGGCACGGGGTTCCCCGCCCGGTGGGAGGGGAAGGCGAAGCTCATGATCCAGGCGTGGTACTGCGGCAGCGCCATCTTCTACCCCGGCCACCACTGGGACTGGTGCGAGCTCGTGGCGAGGTTCTTCCTCTGGGCGACGCTCCTGATCACCGTCTGGAGCGCCGTGGCCTACGTGCGGTCGGCCGCGAAGCTGATCGGCTCCAACGCGGATCTCTGAGCGCCGCCGGTCGGCCGCCGCCCCGGGCTCAAGGGACCCCTCCCATCCCCCGCCTTGTCCATGGACGCGCCGCCCCGTAGGATTGCGGCCTTCTTATGGCCAAAGGCCGCGAACGCGAACGCGAAAAGGAGGGCCGTCCGCCCCCGCCCCCCCGGGTGACCGGGGTGACGCTGGTGACCGCGGGGCTCCTCGGGGCCGCCGGCGCCGCGCTCTTCGCGCTCGTCGGCGCGCTTCTCGCCGGCTCCAGGGAGGACACGACCGCGAGCGACACCGCCGACTCGCTCGGCGTCGGTCTCGTCTACGCGCTGACCGCGCCCGAGGCGGACTGGTGGACGGAGGGCCACGGCTCGAAGAAGGAGGCGTTCGACCTCGTCCGGAAGGAGCTCGGCCCGGCGATGCCCGAGATCGACAAGGGCAAGCGCGACCAGATGCAGAACGAGTGGGTCGCGCAGCGCGACCGGAACCGCGCGCGCCTCGCCGCGATCGGGCGGACGGGCGGGCTCGACACGGGCGCGCTCAAGGGCCTGATGATCCACTGGACGGCGAAGAACCTCCTCGACCAGACGGTCGGCGCGCGCATCCGTCCGGAGGAGTTCCAGACCGTGCGCACGATCGGCGACGTGGGCGTCGGGCGGCTGCAGGCGACGTCGGCCGCGGGCGAGGGGACGTTCCTCGCGCGCGTCTACCACCGCCCCTACAAGCGCGGGAACGAGCAGCTGGGCGCGGCGTACGTGATCCTCGCGGAATCCGCGCTCTCGACCGAAGGCGGGCCGAGCGCATGGACGTTCCTCACGCCGCTCCTCGTCGGCCTCGCGTGCGCCGGGTTCGTGGTCGTCGCGAGCCGGACCTCCGAGGGGATCAAGGGCGTCGTGCGCGACCTCGACACCATCGGGCGCGGCAAGCTCGACCACCGGGTCGCGCTCGGCGGATCCGGCGAGGTGGCATACCTGCGTCGCAGCGTCGACCGGATGGCCAAGAACCTCCAGCTCATCCAGACGACCGGCTCGGGCGACCTCGACGAGGCCGTCGCGAAGGAGCTCGACCTCGCGAACCAGATCCACCAGGGCCTGCTGCCGGCCGACACGCCGCGGCTCGCCGGCTACGAGCTCGAGACGCTCTTCAAGATCGGCCGCGCGATCGGCGGCGACTACCACGACTACATCGAGCTCGACGAGAACCGGATGGCGATCGCGCTCGCGGACTGCTCCGAGAGCCTCCGCGGCGTGCCGGCCGCGATGGTCATGGCGATGACCCGCGCGTACCTGAAGTCGGCGATCGACCCGTCGACGGGCCCGGTGGAGTGGCTGAAGGCCGTCAACCGGCGGCTCGCGCGCGACCTGAAGCCGGGGATGGCGGTGACCGCGCTCGTGGTCGTGCTCGACACGTCGACGCACGAGGCGGTCGCGGCGAGCGCCGGCCACCGCCCGATCGTGCTCTGGCGGGCGGGCAAGACGGCGACGGTGAACCCGAACGGGATCGCGCTCGGCCTCGACATCGGCCCGGTCTTCGACAAGACGATCGAGGAGAAGAAGTTCTCGCTCCAGAAGAACGACCGGGTCGTCCTCTACACGGACGGGCTCATCGGCGCGAAGAACGATGGCGGCGAAGCCTACGGCGAGGAGCGCTTCCTCGAGGCCGTGCGGCGGCAGGGTGCGATGAACAGCGCCGCCTTCGTCAACTTCATCGCGGGCGGCGTGGACAAGTTCCTCGGCGAGGGCGAGCAGACCGACGACATCACGATCTGCACGCTGAAGCGCGCGAAATGATTCGTTGTACGGAGCCTGACACCTTTCAATGAACGACCCGACCGAGGGGCTCCGCGCGTTCCAGCGGCAGATCGAGCGGATCTACCTCGCGCGGGACAAGGCGCGCGGGTGGGAGAAGACGTTCGTGTGGTTCGTCGAGGAGGTCGGCGAGCTGGCGCGCGCGCTGCATCGCGGCGACGAAGAGGGGCTCAAGGGGGAATTCGCGGACGTGGCGGCGTGGCTCGTGACGCTCGCGTCGATCAAGGGCATCGACCTCGGCGACGCCGCGAAGAAGTACTCGAACGGCTGCCCCCGCTGCCACTCCACCCCCTGCCGCTGCTGACAGCGGACCCGGTACGCGGCGCGCCTGCCGCGAATCGTCGGTGAATTGGCGTCCGGCGGCCGCGGATTGCCGTCGCGTTGTCTCCCCCTTGGAGCGGCCCTCGCGCGCCGCGGGCGGATGCGGCGGATCATGCGTTCGGTGCTTGGCGTTGTCGTCCGCCGGACCGTGCCCGTCCGAGTGCGACGGAACCGCGCCCTGCTACCGCGGGACCAATGCCCTAAGGGCCTCTGCGAAGCCGGGTTCGCGGGCGTAGCGGGTGAAGTGCGGGTCCGGGGGCAGCTTCGGGGAGCGATGATGGTAGCCCTTCTCGGCCGCGGCGCGCAGGGCGCTCAGTGTGGTCTTCGCGTCGCCGAGGACGGCGTAGCCCAGGGCCACCGTGTAGGCGTCGATCGGATCCGTCGGGTCGCCGAAGCGCTTCAGCACGGCATCGAACTCCTCCCGCTTCCCCGCGGCCGCGAGGAGGTAGGCGAAGTCGTATGCGCCCTCCGGCGCCGGGTCCCCCACCGCGCTCTCCCGGGCGAGGAGCGCGGCGTCCTTCGACTTTCCCATCGCGAGGAGGCACGACACCTTCATGCGCTTGAAGACAGGGAGCTTCTCGAACCGCGCGATGGCCGCGTCGCAGACCGCGAGGGCTTCGTCGTGCCGACCGAGGCCGATCAGGATCTCCGCGCGCTTCACCTCCGTGCCCCAACTGTCCGGACTGAGCTCCGAGACCTTCACGAACGCGGCGAGGGAGTCGTCGAACCGCCCGATGTCGGCGAGCGCCGACGCGAGATGCCAGCGCGCCCAGAACCACTTCGGGTCGATCTGCACCGCCTTCTCCAAGTCGGGAACTCCCTCGAGCGGCCGGTGCAGCAAGCAGTAGATGAAGCCGCGACGCCCCCACGGAGTCGCCCAACCCGGGGCGATCTCCGCGGCGCGGGTGAACGCATGGATCGCCTCATCGAAGCGGTGGAGGTTCTCCAGCGCATTGCCCCTTTCGACGAGCGCATCCGACCAGCCGGGCTGGAGCTTGAGCGCGGCGTCCAGCGCCTCCAGCGCCTTCTCGTACGCGCCGGCCGCGGAGAGCGCCCTGCCGTTGCCGTAGTGAGCCGGCGGCCACTGCGGAGCGATACGAATTGTCTCCTCGTACTCGCGCGAGGCCTCCGCGTACTTCCGAAGGGCGAACAGCGCCTCCGCCTTCCCGAAGTGCGGGTTCGGGAGCTTCGGCAGGAGCCGGATCGCCTCGTCGAATGCCCCTATGGCCTCACCGGGCGAGCCAGATGCGAGGAGGTTCGTGCCCAGGTTGTTGTAGGCGACCCCCGACGTCGGATCGAGCCGGATGGTCTCGCGGTACTCTTCGATCGCGCCCCGGTGATCGCCCAGATCCGTGAGGCTTTGTCCGAGGTACTCGTGCGCCTCTGCGCTCTTGGGATCGAGTTCGACGGCACGCTTGGCCGCAGCGAGCGCGTCCTGACGTCTGCCCAGCCGGCGCAGTGAGTACGACCGCGCCCCGTGGGCCCTCGCCATGTCCTCCTTCAGCTCGATCGCGCGGTCGAGGCTCGCGAGCGCGTCCGCGCAGCGGCCGAGATGGTTGAGCACGATCCCGAGGGAGTTCCGGATCTCGGGCGAGTCGGGATCGAGCTGCACAGCGGCCTCGAGAGCCGGCAATGCCTCCTGCGGCTGCCCCATCATGTCCAGCAGCTGTCCCTTCCGCAGGAGCACGCCGACCCGCTTCGGATCGAGCGCGAGCGTGGCGTCGAGGGCCCGCACCGCGCCCGCGCGGTCGCCGGCCTCGTCGAGGGCCATTCCGTGCACCTCGTGGGCCCAGGCGTCCTTCGGATCGCTGCGGACCGCCGCCTCGGCCGCCGCCACCGCCTCCTCGTGCCGGCCCAGTTTCCGCAGTGCGACGGACCTGCCCGTGTGGGCCCTCACCCAGCCGGCATCGACCTCCAAGGCGCGGCCGTACGCCCCGATCGCGTCCTCGAGACGACCGAGCGACAGGAGCGTGTTCCCCCGGAACTCGTGCTTCAAGCATCTGTCCCGCGCCGAGAGGCCGGACTCTTCGACCCGATCGAGGAGCGCGAGCGCCTCGTCGTGCCTTCCCAGCAGATGGCAGCATCCGGCCTTGTTGATGCGCGCTCTCGCGAACCGCGCGTCGATCGCGAGCGCGCGGTCGTAGTCCAGAATGGCCTCTTCCCACTTCCCGAGGGACTTCAGGGAGTTCGCACGTCCGCTGACGGCATCGACATAGCCCGGATCGGTCCGAATCGCTTGGTCGTAAGCCTCGATGGCCTCCGCGTGACGGCCCTTGCCCGCGAGGACAAGCCCCCGGACACACCAGAGGTGTTGATGTCCGGTGACCCGTCGGCCCTCCTCGCAGACGAGGAGCGCATCATCCACCCTGCCCATATCCCGGAGGATCAGCGCCTTCCGGCCCCACACCACATAGCAGCGCGGAGACAGGCGAAGCGCCCTCTCCGCGGCGGCCAGCGCCTCCTCGTTCCGTCCGAGCACGGAGAGGACATAGACCTGCCCCTCGCAGCCTGCATGCGACTCGGGTGCGCGGAGCCCGCCGGGCCGATCGAGCACGGATCGCGCCTCGACCTCGCGGGAGACGGAAGCGAGGCTGTGCGCCTGCCGCCACCGGAGCTCCGCCGAGTCCGGGAAGGCGAGGACCCCCTCCTCTGCCGCGCGCTTCGCCCAGTCCCACTCGCCCAGCTCACCGCACGTGTCGCAGAACTCCATCCAAACCGGTTCCGTTCCGTTCTGCCGCGCGGCTTCGAGAGCCCGCCGGACGCACTCCTCGGCTCGCGACTCGCGGCCCAGCCGCCGCCAGAGCGAGGCGATTCGCAACGCGAGAGGATCAGAAGGACGGAGGCGACTCGTGGCGGAAGACATGTCCTCGACGGCGCCTTCCAGATCCCCCTGCCTCTCGCGCGCGAAGCCGCGGAAGAGCAGCGCCCGGTCATGGATGAACCCGAGCCGCGGCATGAGGCGAAGGGCGTCGGTGAGGCGGGCGGCCGACTCCTGCCAGCGATGCTGCGCCAGCAGGATCCGCCCCTCGAAGTACGCGTCGAGGTGCGTCTGGCCCGCCGGCACCTCCATCGCCTTCCGGCCCCAGGTCTCGGCCTCCTCTCGCGATTCGGCCGAGAGGATCCACGCGCGCGCGAGCCGGTAGGTGCGCTCCCCGAGGCCGAGCGCATGGGCCGTCTCGATGTCGGCCAGGCGCCGCTCGGCCGGCAGGTTCGCCATGAGCACACGCCCTACGTAGGCCTCGACCCGATAGGGATCGAGCCCGATCGCGCGATCGAGAAGCGCCTTCATCTCCGTGCCCGCCTGCGCGACCATGCAATGCTCACGCAAGCCGGTCACGGCATCGCGCCACGTCATCTCCGCCTCGGCGCAGAGCCGCTCGTACTCCATCGCGCGCCGCAGCCTCGCCTCGCGCGAGGCGTGGAGCCCCGCCGCGGCGGCCGTCGCGGCGAGGACGACCACCGCCGCGACGAGCCCCGAGCGCAGCGGATGGCGGCGCACCTTCCTCCACGCGCGACCGAGGGGCCCGACGCGGCGCGCGCGGATCGCGCCGCCCTCGGCGAACGCGCGAAGGTCGCGCGCGAGGTCGGCCGCCGTCGCGTACCGCCGCCACCGCTCCTTCTCCATCGCCTTGAGCACGATCGTCTCGAGGTCGCGCGGGATCCTCGCGTTCCGCCGCCGCGGCGGCACCACGTCGCGCGAGAGGATCCTCGCGCACGTGTCCGGGAGGTCGCGCCCCTGGAACGGCGCCTCGAGCGTGAGCAGCTCGTAGAGCGTCGCGCCGAGCGAGTAGACGTCGGTCCGCGCGTCCACGCCGTCGCCCCGCGTCTGCTCGGGGCTCATGTACGCGGGGGTTCCGATGACCTCCCCCGTCAGCGTCCGCCAGGCGGCCTCTCCCTCGACCCGCGCGAGGCCGAAGTCCATGACCTTGAGCACGCCCCCCGCGTCGAGGATCAGGTTCGAGGGCTTCACGTCCCTGTGCACGATCCCCTCGGCGTGCGCCGCCGCGAGCGCCTCGGCGACGCCCGCAAACTGCGTCGCCACGGCGACGTGGAAGTTCCCGGCCGTGCCGAAGCTGCTGGATCTGGGATGTGAGGGGGCTCCGGGGGCCGTGCGGAACCGCCTCAGGTCCTCGATGACCTGCGCGAGCGTGCGGCCGCGGACGAGCTCCATCGCGTAGTACCAGATCCCCTGCGCCTCGCCCATCGCGTAGACCGGGACGATGTGGGTGTGGTGCAAGCGGCCGGCCGCCTGCGCCTCCCTCCGGAACCGCGCGACCGCCTGCTCGCTGAGCGTGGTCGCGGGGGAGAGCACCTTGAGCGCGACCTGGCGCCCCATTGAGAGCTGCTCGGCCTCGTAGACGATCCCCATGCCGCCTCGGGCGATCTCGCGCAGGATGCGGAAGTCTCCGAGGACGCGCGGCCCCTCCGCCGCGACCCGCGCGAACGTCCTGTCGAAGACCTCGATCGCCGCGAACCGCGCGAGGAGCGCGTCGGCGAGGCCGGGGTTCTCCTGCGCGATCGCCTCCGCGTCGACGGCCTCCCCGCGCTCGCGCCGCTCGAGCCAGTCCGCGAGGATGTCGCCGACCTTCTCCTCGTCACGCACCGCCGGCCATCCCCTCGAAGAGCTCCGTGAATCGCGCGAGCGCGCGGCCGTAGAGCTTCTTCGCGGCCTCGCGCGACCGGCCCATGCGCTCCGCGACCTCCGCGAGCGTGAGCCCCTCGATCCGCGCGAGGCGCAGGACCTCGCGGTAGTCCGGCGGCAGCGCGGCCATCGCCCGGAGCGCGATGGTGGCAAGCTCGGCATCCATGGCCGCCTGGCTCGGCGACGGGCCGGGGTGCGCGAATCCGGCGGTGTCGGCCCGCCCGTTGCGGGACACCTCGCGCGCGGCCGCACGCTTCGCGGTCCCGCCGTACCGCCGCACCGCCTGGCGCGCCTTCAGCTCGGCGATCTTCAGGAGCCACGCGCGGAGGGCGTTCCCGTGGCGGTTCTCGAAGTCCCGCCGCCGGCCGTGCGCCGCGATCCTCGCCTCCTGCACGACGTCGGAGACGGACACCTTCCGTTGCACCGCAGCGGGGAGCATCCGCCGGACTCGGGCCGACATCTCGGGCACGTGGCGGTCGAAGAGGCTCTGGAACGCGCTCTCGTCCCCGGCGCGCATCCGCCGGAAGAGGCTCTCGTCGGCCCGCCCGTCCGCGCCGCGCTCGCCCATCAACCCTCCTATCCCCGATTCTAGGTTTCCGGGGACTCCGCCACCAGAGCGGAGCGCGCAACGGTTCTGTCTCGGCTCGGACGCGCCATGCCCCGCGGGGCAGCGCGGTCGTTGCGCGATCGTGCGTCCCCACATGACGGGGTTCGGGAATGACCCCGTAGGCCGCGAACCACGGAGCCCGCTGGATATGGAGCATCACCCTATGCGCAGAATCGCAATCGCAGCGACGTGCCTCATGATCGCGCTCGCCCTTGGCGGGTGCGTTGGATACGGAGCCGGTGGGGGCAGCAGGCTCCAGCCGGGAGACCTCGACCGGTCGTGCATGAGCTGCGGCGGCAGCGGCTACGTCCACTACGTCACCACGAACGAAACCGAGGTCTGCCATCTCTGCTCAGGAACCGGCTGGATCCGTCGCTGACCCGAAGTTGGCGATTGTCTGGCGCGGACGGCCTGACGCCCGTAGCGATTGCGTCGGCAAACGCGGGACGCCATATTGCGTCCAGCAAGGACGCCTCCGGCCGAGTCGATCACAGCCGGGCGAGCAATTGCCGTTGCAGCCGCCTACGTGCGCGGGACTCTGCTCCGGCCACTTCTGAACGGAGCGTCCCGCGAGACGCGCGCGAGCGGTGTCCCCACCCACGGCGGAAGCGCGATGTATCCGACGGAGGCCAAGATGAAGCCGAAACCCCGCCGCGTCCGCCCGCTGCTTCTCGTCCTGCTCTGGATGTGGGCGGGGTGCATCGCGCTCGTCCTCGACCTCTTCCTGAACATCGCCGAGTTCGAAGAGGTCCGGCCGCGCGCCCCGCTCTACCGCGGCGCGCGCATCGCCGCACACGACCTGGTCGGGGAACCCATCGTCGACGAGCCCGGCGCGCCGCCGACGCGCACGCGCGCCGGTCCGCTGGCTCCCGTTCCCGATGAGGCCATGGAGCACGCGGGGCTCGAGACGCGGGTCGCGGGACCGGAAGACCCGCGCATCCGCGCCGCGATCCTCCGGGCACTCGTTCGGTCCTCACCCGATGCGGCCCGGCGTGCCGCGCAATCCCGGCTCGACGACCGATGCGAGACCGACACCGTGCGTGCGGCGGCGACGCGCGTGCTCGAGAGGACCGCGGATCCGTCTGCCGCGCACTAGCACGAACACCCAAGCAGCCCCATAGGAGTCTCAGACGATGACAAAGCGAACCTTGCTCCTTGTCTCCCTTGCCGCGCTCCTCGCGGTCGGCCGCGCAAGCGCCGCGGGCGGCACGTGGACCCCGCGTGCCCCCTTGCCCACCGCGAGGCACGCCGCCGCCGTCGGCACGATCAATGGCCGCATCTATGCCGCGGGCGGGTACGCGACGTGGTTCTCGAACGTCCTCGACATCTACGATCCCGGCACAAACACGTGGTCGCCCGGCGCGCCCGCCCCCCTTCTGTTCGACAGCCAAGGCGCCGTCATCGACGGGACCCTCTACGTCACTGGCGGAAACATGGGCGGCTACGCCACCAACCACCATTTCGCATACAACGCCGCGACGAACCAATGGAGCTTCCGCGCGCCGATGCCCTCGGCCAGGTGCCACGCCGGCGTCGCCGCCTACGGCGGGAAACTCTACGTCGTCGGGGGAACGAACACGCAGGGGAGCGCCTGGTACGGGATGCTCGAGGTCTACGATCCCGCGACGAACAGCTGGACCTCACGGGCGCCGATGCCCACTCCCCGCCAGCAACTGTGCCTCGTCGAGCTGGGTGGGCTTCTCTATGCGGTGGGAGGTCGCAGCGCCGCGCAACCGGTTTGCACGAATGTGATGGAGGTCTACAACCCCGCGACGAACACGTGGTCGTCGGCACCTCCCATGCCGACGGCGCGCTACTTCCCGGGGACGGTCAGCCACCAGGGGCTCCTCTACGCCGCGGGCGGCTACTCCCCGACGGGCTTCACCTCGGTTGTCGAGATCTACGACCCGTCGAGCGGCACCTGGGGAACGGGTCCGGCGCTGCCGAAGGCGGCCCTCGGCGTGCGGCTGGCGGCGCTGAACGGCGCCATCTACGCGATGGGAGGAGACAACGGCAGCGAGCTCGCCGACGTCTACATGCTCACCACGATCAGCCCGCCGACTCTGAGCGTGCCGGGAGCGATCGCCCAGGAGTGCGACGGTGGCGGAAGCGGAGCGACAGTCCACTTCGTCGTCGAGGCGGGCGGCGATCTTCCTGCGGCATCGCTGCTCGAGGTCCGGGACACGACGGGGAACCGCCTGCTGCTCTCGGCGCCCGCCGCGGAAGGCCCGGCCGGCGTCGAGGCGACGTTCCCCCTCGGCGCCTCGGTCGTCGTCGCGCGGATCCTCGACGGCGCGACCGTCCTCGCGTCCGCGTCGTTCACGGTCCAGATCGAGGATACGGTCCCGCCGGCCCTCTCCGGTGACGGGGCCAAGACCATCGAGTGCGCCGGGAGCCCGACGCCGATCACCCCGGCCCTCCTCGGGATCGCCGCGTCCGACGCGTGCGACCCCTCCCCCGCGATCACGCTCGCGCCGTCGATGCTTGAGCTCGGCACCACGCAGGTCACGGCGACCGCCCGCGACGCGACGGGCAACACCACGTCGTCCGCGTTCCCGGTGACGGTCGTCGATACGATCGCTCCGTACTTCCTCGTGCGGCCGCAGGACATCGAGGCGGAGTGCACGGGGAGCGAGGGCGCGCTCGTCCGGTTCGACGTCCTCGCCGCCGACCTGTGCGGGGACGTGCAGGTCGTCTCGCTCGACGGGGACAGGGCTGTCGATCCCGCAGGCTCCTCCTACGCGGTCGGCGAGCACACCGTCACGTGCACGGCCACCGATTCCAGCGGGAACTCGGCATCCACGTCCTTCCGCATCACCGTCATCGACACCGACGCCCCGGTCCTCATCTGCCCGGCGGACATCACGACGAGCACCGATCCCAAGCAGTGCTTTGCCAGCGTCTTCTTCGATGTCGATGTCACCGACGAGTGCGACCCAGACGCCACGGTCGAGTGCACGGTGGACGGGCAACCCGTGGAGTCGGGCGACCCCTTCCCCGTCGGCCTCACCGAGGTCGTCTGCACCGCGAAGGACCACGCGGGCAACACGGTGACCGGATCGTTCCGGGTCCTCGTGCAGGACAAGGAGCCGCCGTCGATCAGCGCCCCCGCGGCCGTGACGCTCGTCACCGACTGCGCGGGGAGGCCGCTCACGATGACGCCCGGGGGCCTCGGCGTGAGCGCGCTCGACAACTGCGACGTGACCCCCGCGCTCGCCGTCTCTCCCTCGACGCTCGGCCCCGGCACCACGACGGTCACATGCACGGCCACCGACGACGACGGGAATGCATCGTCCGCGACCGTCTCGGTCACGGTGCTCCGGGGATCGTTCGAGTGGCAGTTCCTGCGCCCGCTCGACGGCAACGTCGACAACCTGATCCGGCCCGGCCAGACCGTCCCCCTGAAGCTCAAGGTGGCGTGCGACAACGTGTTCGAGCCCGGCGCGACCGCCACGATCGAGTCGGTGGTCTGCATCGACAGCGAGGGGACGCCCATCGCCAACGAGGCAGCGGAGGACTCGGGCCTCGCCAACGACGGCGGCCCGATCCTTCGGCTCGAGGACGGGTACTACGTCCACAACCTCTCGACGAAGGGCTGGAGCTCAGTGTCGGGCCTCCGCTTCCGCGTGACCGTGAAGGTCACGAAGGCGGGCCACGCGGATACGCTCTGCGAGGTCGTCCTCAAGAACCGGTGACCGGCGCCGCGCGGGGGGGCGGGCCGACCGCCCCCCGCGCCCCCCCCGGACGCTGCCCGAAACCCGGACCCCGGAGTCCGGGTCCTCGCGCCACAACATCTTCCGGGCGAACGACTTGTGGCGGCGGGACGTGGTACCG